>DASYFZ010000619.1:0-3112 GCA_036000295.1 Solirubrobacteraceae bacterium | reverse complement strand
GGGTGCACCGTCGTTCGCGAGCTGCAAGTCCAAGAAGGGCAAGGCCTTCAGCGCCGCGGTCTCGAGCAAGACGTTGCAGCTGCTGCACTCGAGCGCGAAGGGCAAGTTCCGGACCAAGGGCCGCTACGCCGCCGCGACCGTGCGCGGCACGAAGTGGACGATCGCCGATCGATGTGACGGCACGCTGACGCACGATCTCACCGACTCGGTGGTGGTCAACGACTTCGTCCTCCACAAGACGATCGTGCTGCACGCCGGGCACAGCTATCTCGCCCTGGCGCAGCCGCCCAAGAAGAAAAAGAAGTAGAGCCGCCTACAACCCGAGCCGGCGGACGCCCTTCTCGTCCCACCCCAGATGGTGGGCGAGCTCGTGGCGCACCGTGCGTGTGACCTGAGCCTTGAGCAGCTCGGGGTCGTGACCGAAGTCGCGCAGCAGGGTGTCGCGGAAGATCACGATTCGGTCGTGGAAGTAGTCCTGCGCGATCGTGTCTCCCTGGTAGAGGCCGTACGCGCGCTGGCGCCGCCCGCCGTCGGAGACCACGATCGCGACGTGCTCGAGCGCCCGGTGAAACTCCAGCGGCAGCTCGTCGATCGCGCTGCGGACGAGCGCCCTGAAGTCCTCGTCCTCGTATGGATCGAACAGGTCCTCGTCATCGACGTCGTAATCGGTGTCGTCGAGCGCGTCACCAGCCGCGATCCGCTCGGCGCGCTGAACGATCGCCTCGAAGTCCATCTCGGACTCGGGCTCGCGCCAGCCGGCGAGCCGGATCATCGTCAGCACCACGGCGCCGCCGATGATCACGGCGCCCGCGCCGAACACGGCGAGCCCCTGGATCAGGCGTACGGGGAACGACTCGCTGAAGCCGCCGATCAGGCTGGCGGCCCCCAACGCCAAGGTCAACGCTGCGAGCGCCGAGATGAGAATCCTTCGCAATGTTGGTTGCTGCCCCGGCATCCCTCGTACCGTCTCCTACCGCATGGTCCTGGCGATCACGAGTCGCTGGATCTCGTTGGTGCCCTCATAGATCTGAGTGATCTTGGCGTCGCGCAGCATCCGCTCGACCGGGTAATCCTTGACGTAGCCGTAGCCACCGAGCACCTGCACCGCCTCGACGGTGACGCGCATCGCGACGTCTGAGCAGAACAGCTTCGCCATCGCCGAGTACTTGCCGAGGTCGGCGTCGCCGCGGTCGATCTTCGCGCACGCCTGGTAGAGGAGCTCGCGCGCAGCCGCGCTTTGCGTCTCCATGTCGGCGAGCTTGAACTGGATCGCCTGAAACGAGTTGATCGGCTGTCCGAACTGCTTGCGCTCCCGCGCGTACGCGGCAGCGTAGTCGGTCGCGCCCTGGGCGATGCCAAGCGCCTGCGCCGCAACTCCCAGCCGCGAGTGGTCGAGCGTTGCCATCGCGACCTTGAACCCCCGGTTGACGTCGCCGACGACGTTCTCCTGTGGCACCCGCACCTCGTCGAAGATCGGCTGCCCGGTCGGGGAGCCGCGGATCCCGAGCTTGTGCTCGAGCTTTCCGACGCTGAAGCCCGGCCGGTCGGCCTCGACCACGAACGCGGTGATCCCGCGCGAGTGACCCGCCTGCGGGTCGGTCACGGCGAACACGACGTAGAAGTCGGCGATCCCCAGGTTCGTGATCCAGTTCTTGGTGCCGTTGATCACCCACTCGTCGCCGTCCTGCACGGCCTTGGTCAGCATCCCTCCGGGGTCAGAGCCCGCGTCGGGCTCGGACAGCGCGAATGCGGGCGACCACTCACCGCTCGCGCACCGCGGGAGGAACCGCTGCTTGAGCTCGTCGGATCCGAACAGCCGGATCGGGAGCGTGCCGAGCTCCTGCACCATCAGGATCAGCGCGGTCGAGGCACAGGCCTTGGCGATCTCCTCGACGGCCATGTTGAGCATCAGCGCGCCGGTGCCGGTTCCGCCGTATTCGGTCTCGAACGGGAGGCCGAGGATGTCCTGCTCGGCGAGCAGTTGGCGCAGGTCGTGGGGGTACTCGGCCTTCTCGTCGATCTCGGCCGCACGCGGTGCAATCCGCTCGCGTGCGATCTGGCGGATCGTGTCGCGAAAGTCGAGGTGCTCCTGGGGGATGGTGTAGAGATCGGCGAGCGCTGACATTGGTTACTGATCCTAGTGATCGGCGTCAGCGAGGCGGCATTCGCAATGCGCCGTCGAGGCGAATCACCTCACCGTTGAGCATCTCGTTCTCGACGATATGGACGGCGAGCGCGGCGTACTCCGCGGGCCGACCGAGGCGGCGCGGGAACGGAACCGCGTCGCCAAGCGCGGTGCGGGTCTCCGGCGACAGGTTGCCCAGCAGCGGCGTTTCGAACGTGCCCGGCGCGATCGTGCAGACACGCACGCCGCCGACCGCGAGGTCGCGCGCCGCCGGCAGCGTCATCCCGACGATCGCACCCTTTGAAGCCGAGTAGGCGATCTGCCCGATCTGCCCGTCGAACGCGGCGATCGATGCGGTGTTGATGCAGACGCCGCGCTCGCCCGATTCGGTCGGCTCGGTCGCCAGCATCGCCGCCGACGCCAGGCGCAGGACGTTGAAGGTGCCGATCAGGTTCACGCGGATCATCCTCTCGAACGGTTCGAGCGCGTGGGCGCCGTGCCGGCCCGCGACGCGCTGCGCGGCGCCGCCGACGCCCGCGCAGCAGATCGCGATCCGCAGACCACCGGGCAGCGCGGCCGCTACGTCCACGGCCCCGGCAACCGCGTCCGGGTCGCTCACATCAGCCCTAACGAACTGCGCCCGGCCTTCGAGCTCATCGACGAGCGCTCGGCCGCGGTCGGTGTTCAGGTCGGCGATCACCACGGAGGCGCCGCGTGCGTGCAGCTCGCGTGCTGTGGCCTCGCCAAGGCCCGAGGCGCCGCCCGCGATCAGTGCGCCGCTTCCGTGGATTTGCATCGGCGGAGCTTATGGCGCGCGGCTGGCGAGTGACAGCGCGAATAGCTCGTCTGGGTCGGTGTACCAACCCTCGAGCTGGAGCCCGGCGGCCCGGTAGTCGGCGGCCACACGCCCGCGCGTGAACTTGGCGCTGATCTCGGTGCGCAGCTCCTCGCCGGCGGCGAACTCGACGCGCAACCCGATCGCCTCGA
>DASYFZ010000605.1:0-2633 GCA_036000295.1 Solirubrobacteraceae bacterium | reverse complement strand
ACGCAGCACGAGGCTGCGTGGTCGTCGGAGAGAGAGGAAGTCAAACGTGGCTGACCGGTCCGTGACCGCGGTATCGCACAGCAACGGGACCCGAGAGCCAGAGCGCTGGCGCGTGAGTGGTGCGAGCACGCCGCGCCGGCTCGAGTCGTGGGCGGAGATCCTGGCCGACACCCATCTGGCGTTCGACGTCGACTCCACGCCGCAGACGCCTGGGAAGTTCGACGGCGCCGTCACGCGCCGCAGGATCGGTGAGCTCGTGCTCGTCGACTGCGCCGCGTCGCCGTTCCGGGGACATCGCGGCCCGTCGGTGATGGGTGGGCAGCGCGAGCGCGAGCAGAGCGAGCAGATCCTCGGCTTTCAGTTCGTATGCCGCGGCGTCGAGACGGTCAGAGAGGGCAGCCGCCGGCTGGCGCTGACGGCCGGCGACGTGGTGCTCTGGGATGGCACGCTGCCGACCGACGTCGAGATCGTCGAGGCGTTCTACAAGCGGACGCTGCTGTTCCCGCGCGACCGCGTGCTGGCACTGTGTCCGAGGCTCGGGGAGGGCAACGCGTTCCCCTCGCTTTCGCAGAGCGGACCCGCGCGGCTGCTCGTGCGCTACATGAACGCGATCGTCGCGGAGCTGCCGCGACTGGACTCGGCCGCGAGCAACGCGGCGGCGAATGCTGCGCTCGAGCTGCTGCGCGCGGCGATCGAACCCACCCTCCCGCCGAGCCGCTCGGTTGCGCGCGGTGCCATGAGGTCAGAGATCCGGCGATACGTGCGAACTCACCTGCACGAGCCGGCGCTGAGCCCAGCGTCGATCGCGCAGGCCTACGCGATGTCGGTGCGCGCACTGCACGCGCTGTTCGAGGACGCCGACGAGTCAGTCGCCGGCCTGGTTCGCAGCGAGCGGCTGCTGCGGTGCATGGAGGACCTTCAGCGTCCCAACGCCGGCTCGGTCACGGAGATCGCCTTCCGGTGGGGATTCTGCGACGCGGCGCATTTCTCGCGCGTGTTCAAGCGCGAGTTCGGCGCCACCCCGAGCGAGATCCGCCGCGTGGCGGTCGCCCAGGTGCACGGGTCACAGTAGGGGCAGCAGGTCCGCGACGCCGTCGATCACGGCGTCGGGACGGCGGCGCTCGGGGATGCTGTGGAGATCGATCTGCCCCGTGATGCCGCTGCGCACCAGAACCGTGCGCGAGCCGCCCATCCTTCCCAGGACGATGTCCATCCCGAGGTCGTCGCCGATCACCGCGAGCTCGTCGGTGGGGAGCCCGAAGTGCGTCGCCACCTCGTCCACCGCGGCGCGCGACGGCTTGCCGACGATCTTGGGGCGCGCGCCGGTGACCTTGGCGATCGCGGCCGTCACCATCGCGCCGCGGCTGAAGATGATCCCATTCGCGCCCGCGTAGCCCGGGACGTAGCTTCCGGTCAGCAGGGGCGCGCCGCGCTTGACCGCTCGTGACGCGCGCTCGAGCGACGGGAAGTCGATGTCGTCGACGTGGGCGACGAACACGACCTCCGCCTCCTCGTCGGTCGCGAGCGGGATGCCTGCCTGCGCGATCAGCTCCGTGGCCGCGGCCGACGCGAACAGCAGCGCGGGTTGGCCCGGGTGGCGCCGGCGCAGGTAGGTGATGGCGCTCTGGATCGGCGTCAGCACCTCGTCATCGCCGATCTGTAAGCCGTCCTCGCGAAGGCCCTTGGCGATCGCCGCCGGGCCGACGTGACTGCCGTTGGTGAACAGGACCAGCGGCCGGCCGGAAGCGCGAATCCGATCCAGCGCCTCCACCGCTCCCGGCTGCGGGCGGCCGCGGCCGTCGGGCCCACGGTGCACTAGCGTGCCGTCGACGTCGAACACGAACCCGCGGACGCCGCCGAGCTCAAGCACGTCGCCACACCACGGTCTCGCCATCCTTTTGCAGCGCAAGGCTCGAGATCGCCGGCCGCCGCGCGAGCTCCTGCAGGAGCGTCACGAGCGGGGCACGGCCCGGTCGCGCGGCCGGGGCGGGCCTGTGACCGCGAGCGCTGACCATCGCGTCAACCTGCTCTGCGGGCATCGTCAGGCGCAGCAGCAACTCCTCCTCGGAGATGCGATTGCCGAACCGCCGGCGGGCGCCTTCGAGGCTGAGCGGCTCGAGCGTTCGCAGCTTGTCGACGCCGGGTCGCGAGAGCACGCGCTCAGCGACGTCGGGATCGAGCGGCGCAACCGGGTCGCCATAGTGGCCGAGGAAGTACCGCACCGTCTCGTCGGAGACGTTGGCCCAGCGCTCTGGATCGATCACGTTGCGCGCGGCCTGGCTGGCGACGAACTGGGAGACGGGCGTGACCAGGATCGGGTATCCCATCTCGGCGCGCACGCGCGTGACCTCCTCGAGCACCTGGTCGAACAGCTCGGGGCGGCGCAGCTCCTCGAGCATGCGACGGGTGGTCGTGACCATCCCGCCCGGGAGCTGGTGGTTGTAGTACGCGCCGTCGAACTCCCGCGGCGCGCCGCTCGGCAGACCCTTGGCGCGTGCGACCTCGCGGAAGTGCTCGGCGACGAGTGCCTCAGCCTCGAGGTCGAGCGCGTTCTCGTAACCGGCGGCCTCGAGGTTGCGGACGGTGTTGACGACCTCGGGCTGCGACGTGCCGCGCGACAGCGGCCCGGAGGC
>DASYFZ010000522.1:0-3248 GCA_036000295.1 Solirubrobacteraceae bacterium | reverse complement strand
CGTCGGCCCGATCGCGCTCGACCGCGCCCAGCGCGAGGTGAAGATGGACGGAAAGCCGGTGCGGCTGACGTTCTCGGAGTTCGAGCTGCTCGACGCGCTGATGGCCGATCCGGGCCGCCTGCTCAACCGCCAGGAGCTGCTGCGCGCGATCTGGGGCGACAGTGCCTACCGCGACCCGCGCGCGATCGACGTGCACATCCGCCACCTGCGCGAAAAGCTCGAGCCCGAGCCGGACAAGCCCCGACACATCCTCACGGTCAGGGGCGCCGGCTACCGGCTAAGAGGGGCGTGAGTGCTCCCCGCCGTGAATGCGGTCGTATTCGAGTCGCCTCGGAGGGCGCCTGCCGTCGTCCTCGGACCTCGACGTAGCGCTGCTACGTCTTCGCTCCTGCGTCCTCGCCAGTCATCCATCCGCGACGCCTCTCGGTACGACCGGATTCACGCCGGGAAGCACTGATGCCCGGGGTTAGAGCGCGACCGAGGCGGGCTGCCTTCGGTTTGCGCGGGCGCATCGTCGGCGCGGTCGTCGTGACCACGGTCGCGACGCTTGCGGTCGCCGCGATCGCGTTGCTCGGGCCGCTTGAGAACTCACTGCGCCATGCGGCGTTGGCCACGCTCCAGCGTGACGTCAAGGGTCAGATCGTCGGCTTCAAGGAACTCGACCTCAATCTCCTCCCGGTCTCAGCTTCGACGTCCAAGGACGCGAGGCTCAAGAAAGAGACCCAAGTGCGCGACGAGGTGCAGCAGAGCGAAACCTCGCTGGGCAAGAGGCTCGGCGCGAGCGTCACCCTGCTCGGCTTCCCGGATGCCAACGGGCTCGGCTTCCGTCCGGTTGTGCGCCACGACGCCGCGATTGCACAGGGAGACGCGTACGACGACGCGACGGACGCATTCCGCACCGGCAAGGGCAAATTCAGCTTTGGCACGATCGCCGGCGTCGACAATGCGCGTGCCGCGCTTCCGATCAAGAAGGGCTTCGTGCTCGTCGTGCGCAGGCCAATCGACGAGATCCCGAGCGCCGTCCACGCGGTCCGCACGGCGTTCCTGACGGCCGCCCTGGCGGGGCTCGCGCTGACGCTGATCCTGGCGATCCCGCTCGCCGGGCGGATCGTCGCCCGGCTGCGGCGCCTGCGCGAGGCGGCACTGCGGATGGCCCAGGAGGGGCCGTATGTCGAGGTCGAGGTCGACCGGGCGCGCGACGAGGTCGGAGACCTGGCGCGGACGTTCGCGCTCATGCAGCTGCGTCTCCAGCAGCAGGAAGAGGCGCGCAGGGCGTTCGTGGCGACGGCCTCGCACGAGCTGCGCACCCCGCTGACTTCGCTGGAGGGGATGCTCGAGATGCTCGACGAGGACCTGCAGGGCGGCGACACCGATCTCGGCGACGCGCGGGCGTTGCTCGACAGCGCTCGGGCTCAGTCCCGGCGGCTCGCGCGGCTGGCGGCCGATCTGCTCGACCTCAGCCGGCTCGACGCGCAAGTGGAGCTGCGGTCCGAGCCGGTCGAGCTCTCAGAGCTCAGCCGGGCGGTGATGGCCGAGTTCGAGCTGGGAACCGCCGAGCGCAGGATCGTTTCGGAGCTCGACGACGCGGGCGGGCCGGTGTGGGCGCTGGGCGATCCCGGCAGCGTGGCCAGGATCCTGCGGATCCTGCTCGACAACGCCGTGCGGGCCAGCCCGGACGGCGCCGAGATCAGGATCCAGACGCGCAACGGGCCGGTTGCATCGCTCACCGTGTGCGACGAGGGCCCGGGCGTGACGCTCGAAGAACGCGAGCTGATCTTCGAGCGCTTCCAGCGCGGCCGCGACACCGCCGGCCAGGCCGGTTTCGGCCTGGGTCTGGCAATCGGCCGCGAGCTCGCCGAGCGGATGGGCGGAGAGCTCGGGCTCGATCCGTCGTTCAGCCCCGGAGCGCGATTCACGCTGACGCTTCCGGTGGCGCACGCGATCGATGCCGGGCCGGTACCGGTCGCCTGACGACACCGCCGACAGCCACGACCTGACAGCATCAATCGCGATGGACGACTGCCTGATGCAAGCGATGCTCGACTTCGACGACCACCACTGGTGGTATCGGGGCCGGCGCAAGATCATCCGCTCCGAGCTCGATCGCCTCGCCCTCCCGACCGGCGCCAAGGTGCTCGACGCCGGCTGCGGCTCGGGCCGGACGCTCACAGAGCTGGCCCCTTACGGCGAGGTGTTCGGGATCGAGCTCGACCCCGACGCCGCGGAGGTCGCGCGCGGCCGCAACGCCGGCGAGGTTCAGATCGGCCGGCTCGAGGAGTTGCCCTGGGATGCGGACACGTTCGATCTGATCACCTGCCTAGATGTGATCGAGCACACCGCCGACGACAGGGTCACGTTGCGCGAACTTCGGCGCGTCAGCAGGCCGGGCGCGTGGCTGCTGGTCACCGTCCCCGCCTATCAGGCACTGTGGTCGCAGCACGACGATTTCAACCACCACTTCCGCCGCTACGGGCGCCGCACCCTGCGCGCCGCGGCGCTCGACAGCGGCTGGCGCGTGCACCGGGTGACGTCGTTCAACAGCCTGCTGTTTGCGCCCGCGGCGGCCGTTCGCATCGCCCAGCGGTGGCGACCGAGCACCGACTACAAGCCGGACCTGGCCCTGGGACCCGCGTGGTTGAACTCGGTACTCGAGCGACCGCTGTCACTTGAAGCCTCCTGGCTGGGGCGAGGGCGCACGCTTCCGGTCGGACTGTCGCTGATGGCGTTGCTCGAGAACCCCGGACCGGCCACGTGATCGTCGCGTTCGCGGCGATCATTCACCTCTCCAACAACCTCGGCTACATCCTGCCCGCGATCATCGGCCTCGAGTCGATGGGGATCCCGTCTCCGGGCGAGACCGCGCTCGTGCTGGCCGCCGTGCTCGCCAGCCAGGGCAAGCTCGACATCACGCTCGTGCTCGTGATCGGGATCGCCTCGGCGATCGTCGGCGACAACATCGGCTACCTGGCCGGTCGCAAGCTCGGACGCGATGTGCTCGAGGCGCCGGGGCCGCTTCGTAAGCGCCGGGTGATGGTGATCCGCGCCGGCGACCGCTTCTTCCAGCGCCACGGTGGCAAGGCGGTGTTCCTCGCGCGCTGGGTCGCGCTCGTGCGCGTGGCCGCGGCGTGGCTGGCGGGCATCAACGGCATGCCGTTCATCAGGTTCTTTCTGTGGAACGCGCTGGGCGGGATCACCTGGGGCCTGACGTTCGGGCTTGTCGGCTACTTCGGCGGGCAGGCAGCGGCCAA
>DASYFZ010000515.1:0-3651 GCA_036000295.1 Solirubrobacteraceae bacterium | reverse complement strand
CCACTCGCTCGTGGAGGAGCTGGTGCGCCAGGGCAAGCTCACCGAGGAGCAGGCGGCCGAGCACCCACAGCGATCGATCATCACGCGCGCGCTGGGGATCGAGGGCGACGTGGAGGTCGACACGTGGAGCTATCCGATGCGCGCCGGCGACGTGGTGCTGCTGTGCAGCGACGGGCTGACGTCGATGATCGGCGAGGAGCAGATCGTCCACATCCTCGGCGGTGAGCCCAACCTCGATCGCGCCGCGGAACGCCTCATCGGCGCCGCCAACGACGCGGGCGGCCGCGACAACATCACGGTCGTCCTGTTCCGCCTGGAGGAGGTCGGTGGGACCGACGGCGACGTGTCCGACGCGCCGACGATGGTGGGGATGGAGCCCCCGCCCGGCGCGGTCGCGGACGGCGAGGCGCCCGAGCCCACCACCGCCGGACCACCACCGGGGCCGTCAGCACGCGCTGACCGCGGCGGCGTGATGACCGCGCCTCCACCGCAGCTGCCCGCCCAGCGCGAACGGCCCACCCCGAAGCTGGCCCGCACGCAAGGCCGGGCGGGCTCGCGCCCGCCACGCCGGCGCCGCTCCGAGCGGTTCATCAAGTCCGTGGCGGCGCTGATCGCGATCGCCGCGGTCCTGTTCGTCGTCGGGGGCGGTGCCTATCTCGCCAGTCGTGAGTACTTCTTCGTCGGGACCAACTCGGACGGCATCGTGACGGTGTTCCGCGGCTTCCCCTACAGCCTGCCGTTGGGGGTCGACATGTACGAGCAGTTCTATGTCTCCGGGGTGCCGGCGAGCGCGATCCCCGCCGACCGCCGCGCGCAGCTGCTCAACCACAAGCTGCGCTCGCAGGGAGACGCCATCAGCCTCGTCCGCGCCGCCGAGCTCGGCCAGCTCAGCCAATGAGCGCGCGCAACCGTGAGTTGTTCGGCCTGATCCCGGCCGCCCTCCTCGTCACCGCCGGATTCGCGGGGGTGTTCATCCAGCGCGAGAACGCACTGTCCAACGTCTCGCTGACCTACGGGGCGATCTTCCTGGCCCTGTGCCTGGCCGCGCACGTCTTCATTCGCCTGACGCTGCCCAACGCCGACCCCTACATGTTCCCCCTGGTGGCGCTGCTGGCGAGCTTCGGGATCGTCATGGTCTATCGGATCAGCTCCACCGATGCACGCCAGCAGGCGCAGTGGTTCGTGCTGGGGCTGATCTTGTTCGTGGCCACGATCATCCTCTTTCGCGACTACCGCAAGCTTGAGCAGTACCGCTACCTGATCGTCGTGGTGTCGCTGGTGCTGCTGGTTCTGCCTCGCCTGCCCGGGATCGGCGAGCAGGTCAACGGCGCCTACCTGGAGATCAAGGTTCCCGGTGGATTGAGCTTCCAGCCCACCGAGTTCTCCAAGATCGGGCTCGTCATCTTCCTCGCCAGCTACCTGCGCGACACTCGACAGGTGATGGTGATGGGCGCGCGTCGGGTGCTGGGGGTGACGCTGCCGCCACTGAAGCACTTCGGCCCGGTGCTGGTCATCTGGGGCGTGGCGATGGTCTCGCTGTTCCTCCTGTCGGATATCGGCTCCTCGCTCATGTTCTACGGAGCGCTGCTCTCGATGCTCTACGTCGCCACGGGCCGGCTCTCGTTCGTGGTCATCGGGTTGTTGGCCTTCGCCATCGGCGCCTGGTACCTGGGCACTCACATCCCGCACGTCAACGCCCGCTTCGAGGACTGGCAGCACCCGTTCGATCCCCACCTCTACCACGCCACGGGCGGGAGCTTCCAGGTGGCCAATGGGATCTTCGCGCAGTCGGCCGGCGGCCTGTTCGGCCTGGGGTGGGGCCAGTCGATCCTGTCGCTGATCCCGTTCCCGCAGACCGACATGATCTACGCGGTCATCACCAACGAGCTGGGCCTGTTCGGGGCCACTGCCGTCCTGGTCGCCTACCTGCTGTTCATCTACCGTGGCTTCAAGACCGCGACGCTCGCGCGCGACTCGTTCTCGACGCTGCTGGCCGTCGGGCTGTCGACGGTGTTCGGGCTGCAGGTGTTCGTGATCGTCGGCGGGGTCACGCGTGTGATCCCCCTCACCGGCGTCACGCTGCCGTTCATCTCCTACGGCGGCGCGTCGATCGTGGCCAACTTCGTGCTGCTGGCGCTGCTGCTGCTGGTGTCGGACCGGTCGCGGAGGCCCACCACGTGAACACCCAGATCCGGAACCTGTTCGGCGTGATCGTGATCCTGTTCGCGCTCCTGATCGTCTGGACGACCCGGTGGACGGTGATCGACGCCACGGCCCTCAATGACAACCCGCTCAACAGCCGCACCCTGATCACGGCGCTGAAGGTCAAGCGCGGGCGGATCCTGGCCGACAACGGCGAGACGCTGGCCCGCTCCGTCCGTCAGCCCAAGACGGGCTTCTACGGCCGGACGTACCCGCTCGGCGGGCTGTTCGCTCAGGCGGTCGGGTACTCCAACCTGATCCGCGGCCAGTCAGCCGGGCTCGAGCGCTACCGATTGCCTGAGCTCAAGGGCAAGCAGACGGCGTTGAACTCCGTATTCGGGCCCCTCGGCGGCAACCAGAACGTCGGCGACGACGTCTACACGTTCCTGGACACCAAGGCCCAGCGGCTTGCCCAGCAGGAGCTGGCCGGACGCCCCGGCTCCGTGGTCGCGTTGGATCCCAGGACGGGCGCGGTCCTGACCATGTACTCCAACCCCACCTACGACGACAACCATCCGACGCCGAGCAAGGCATGCATCGCCATCGCCTGCCAGCTCAACCGCGCCACTCAGGGCCAGTATCCACCGGGCTCCACATTCAAGGTGGTGACGGCCACGGCTGGCATCGACAGCGGCAAGTACACGCCCACGTCGATCATCAACGGCGATTCGCCCAAGACGATCTCCGGCGTTCCACTTCAGAACGACGGCAATCAGAGCTTCGGCCCCATCACGTTGACAAAGGCCCTGACTTACTCGGTCAACACCGTCTTCGCCCAGGTGGCGGAGGACGTGGGGCGCCCGACGATGACCAAGTACATGAAGCGGTTCGGCTTCTATGCACTGCCGCCGATCGACCTCCCGCGCCCCGAGTTGGCCCAGAGCCGGCCGTTCAACCCGAACGGGAGGCCGTACCTCCCGGCCAGCCCCAACGAGGACATCGGCCGCATCGGCATCGGGCAGGGCGGCCTTCTGGTCACGCCGCTGCAGATGGCGATGGTGGCCGCCGCGGTGGCCAACGGCGGCAAGCTGATGGAGCCGCGGCTGACCAGCAAGGTCGTCGACCCAGACGGCCGCACCGTCGAGACCATCCAGCCCACCGTCCTGGATCAGGTGATGAGCCCGAAGACGGCGTCCGAGGTCAACCTGATGATGCGCACGGTGGTGGACGAGGGCACAGGAACGCCCGCGCGACTGGGGGCCGGCATCCCGTTCGCCGGCAAGACCGGAACGGCCTCGATCGGCGTCACCGGATCCGGCCTGACCCAGCCGTGGTTCATCGGCTTCGCTCCGGCCAACGACCCCAAGGTGGCGATCGCGGTCACGATCGAGAAGACCAACGGCGAGTTCGGCGGCCAGGTGGCGGCCCCGATCGCGCGTGACATCGTCCAGACGCTCCTGGCGGAGGGCAAATAGCCGTGACCGCCGCGGACCGAGCCCCGACGCCGAG
>DASYFZ010000504.1:0-1641 GCA_036000295.1 Solirubrobacteraceae bacterium | reverse complement strand
AACGCCGCGGTTATCTGCCATTTCTCCCTCCTCGGTTGAATGTGCAGTACCGCTGGCCTACCCGCTCGCCGGGAGCTTGCACATCGGCACCCCCCAGGTGGGTGTCCGTGCTTACAACTCGTGCTCGGCTAGCCGCGCCTTTAGGTCGCGGCAGCGGGCGTGGAGCGCTTCAGTCCGCGCGCGGGTCTGCTGGTGGACCGGGTGGTTGCGGCCGCCGTCGCGCCCGCCTCCCATCGCGAACGCGTATTCCCAGCTCGCCATGTGTGCCTTGAGCTCGGTAGTCGCCTGCTCGAGCTCTGCGCGAAGCCGTTCCGGCAGATCCATCTTGAGGTGAAATTGAACCAGTTGACCAGGACGGGCTTGCACGTCTCTCATCGCCGTGCTAACCTAAGATCATTAGGCATTTACCTATGCCTGATAGCTCTCATCCGATGGAGGTAAACCGATGAACAGCCGCACACTGAACCAGAATCTCATTCAACTGACACGGTTTCGCTTCGTGAACGCCTACCTGGTCCGCGAGGACGACGGCTTCACGCTGGTCGACACGACGCTCGGCGGCGCTGCCGACGACCTGATCGCCGCCGCGCAGGCCGCCGGCGGCGAGATCCGGCGCATCGCCCTCACCCACGGGCACGGCGATCACGCCGGATCGGTCGAGGCGCTGAAGCAGAAGCTCGGGCCTGACGTGCAGGTGCTGCTCGGCGAGCTCGACGCCCGCATCCTCGCCGGCGAGAAGGTGGTCGAGGGCAAGCTTCCCGGCAGCTGGCCGAAGGTGCAGTGGGCTCCGGACGTGCGCCTGGCACCGGGCGACCGCGTGGGGAGCCTCGAGGTGGTCGCCAGCCCCGGCCACACGCCCGGCCACATGGCATTCCTCGACACGCGCGATCGCACGCTGATCGCGGGCGACGTGTTCACGTCCTACGGCCAGGTCGCAGTCACGAGCAGTTTCTATTGGCGGTTCCCGTTCGCGACGATGGCCACGTGGGACAAGCCCAAGGACGTGGAGTCGGCGCGGGCGCTGCGCGCGCTCGACCCCGCCCTGCTCGTTGTCGGCCACGGCCCGGCAACCGCCGCGCCCGGCGACGCGATGGACAGGGCGATCGCTCGCGCGAGCGGCTGATGGCCAGGGCCGGGCTGGACACCGACGCGGTCGTCGCAGCGGCGGCGCAGCTCGCGGACGCCGACGGCCTGGAAGCGGTCACGCTGGCGCGGCTGGCGGCCATCCTCGGGGTCCGCTCACCGTCGCTGTACGCACACGTCGACGGGCTTGCCGACCTGACGCGACGGCTTGCGGTGCGCGGCGCCCGGGAGCTGGCGGCACAGCTGCAGAAGGCGGTTGCGGGGCGTTCGCGCAGCGACGCGCTGCGTGCGATGGCCGACGCTTACCGCGCATACGCGCGCGCACACCCGGGGACGTATGGGGCGCTCCAGCGCGCCCCCGCCCGCGCCGATGCCGAGGCCACGGGGGCGGCGGCGACCGTCCTCGAGGTTGTCCTTGCGGTGCTGCGCGGTTACGGCCTCGAAGGCGACGACGCGATCCACGCGGCGCGGATCATCCGCGCGGCCCTGCACGGTTTCGTCGCGCTGGAGACGGGTGGCGGCTTCGGAATCCCGCTCGACCCCGACGACAGCTACGCG
>DASYFZ010000500.1:0-7288 GCA_036000295.1 Solirubrobacteraceae bacterium | reverse complement strand
CCTGCAGGACCTCGCGATCCCGCCGGCGCTGCAGCAGCGGATGTACGCCGCCGCCGGGTGCGATCCGGTGATCGAGCTCGACACCGACCACTCGCCGATGCTGTCGCGCTCGAAGGAGCTCGTCGGGATCCTCGACAAGATCGCCAGTGGCGCGGAGCGCGCAGTTTCCGCCTAGCCCCTGGCTGGGTATACCGCGCAGAGAATGAGGCACGGAGCGCTTGCTGTTCTCGTGGGGCTGTTGCTGGCCGCCGTCGCGGCTGCGCCGGCAAGCGCCGCACCGAGCTGTCCCTGGATGAACCCGAAGCTGTCGGCCACCGAGCGCGCCCACGAGCTGGTGTCGGCGATGACGATCGACCAGAAGCTCGCGATGCTCTCGCAGTCGCAGCCGGTCGACGCGCACTATGGCGCGGCGGGTTTCGTGCCGGCCCAGCCCTCGCTGTGCATCCCTGACCTGGTGCTCAACGACGCCGGCCAGGGGGTCGGCGACGCCCAGACCAACACGACGGCGTTCCCGGCGCCGATCGCCCAGTCGTCGAGCTGGGACCCGGCGCTGCAGTGGCGGTTCGGCGCTGCGCTCGGCTGGCAGGCGTGGCACAAGGGCGTCAACGTCCAGCTCGCGCCCGGGGTCGAGATCGACCGCGTCCCGCTCAACGGGCGCAACTTCGAGTACATGAGCGAGGACCCGTACCTGGCGGCTCAGGGTGCCGTGGCAGAGGTCCGGGGGATCCAGTCAAACCCGGTGATCGCAACGGTCAAGCACTACGTTGCCAACAGCCAGGAGACCAACCGCATGACGGTCTCCTCCGACGTCGATCAGCGAACGCTCGAGGAGCTCTACACCGCTCCATACGAAGCTGCCGTCAAACAGGGCCACGCGGGCTCGGTGATGTGCTCCTACAACCGGATCGACGGTACCTATGCGTGCGAGAACCGCGACACGCTGACCACCATCCTGAAGCGGCAGTTCGGGTTCACCGGATTCGTGATGTCGGACTGGGGCGCCACCCACTCGACGATCGCGGCGGCCAACGCCGGGCTCGACATGGAGATGGACGTCAAGCCCGGTCAGTACTTCACGGCGCCGCTGAAGACCGCCGTGCAGGACGGGCAGGTGCCGACGTCGCGGCTGAACGACATGGTCACGCGGATCGTCCGCACGATGTTCGCGGTCGGGATCTTCGACCATCCGGCTGCGGCCGAGCCCGCCGCGGCGGCCGCCAACGCGCAGCGCCCGCAGGACGTCGCGCTGGCACGGAGCCTCTCCGAGGCCGGAACCGTGCTGCTCAAGAACCAGGGACAGCTGCTTCCACTCACCGGCTCCGCAAAGCGCATCGCCGTGATCGGACCGGGCGCCGGTCCGGCCGGCGCGCAGCAGTTCTACAACGGCGCCGGCAGCGGGCACATTCCGGAGTTCGGCGCCAAGTCCGACGTCGTCACCCCGCTGCAGGGCATTACCCAGCGCGCGCTGGCAGACGGCGACGTCGTGACCTACGCGGACGGCAGCTCACCCGCGGCCGCAAGCCTCGTCGCCAAGACCGCGGACGTGGCGATCGTGTTCGCTGGATCGCAGGACAGCGAGGGCGTCGATCGCTCCACTCTCGACCTCTCGTCGGGCAACTGCAGCTTCGTCGTCTGTACCCCCCAGCCGGTGGATCAGGACAGCCTGATCTCGCAGGTGGCGGCGGCCAACCCGCACACGATCGTCGTGCTCAACACCGGCGGTCCGGTGCTGATGCCGTGGCTGAACCAGATCCAGGGTCTGTTCGAAGCGTGGTATCCGGGCCAGCAGGACGGCAACGCGATCGCGGCGCTGCTGTTCGGCGACGCGGATCCCTCGGCGAAGCTGCCCGAGACGTTCCCGGCGTCGCAGAGCGACCTTCCGACGCGGACGCCGCAGCAGTATCCGGGCGTCAACGACGCGGCCGGCATCCCCCATGCCACCTACTCGGAGGGACTGCTCGTTGGCTACCGCTGGTACGACGCCAAGCACATCACGCCGCTGTTCCCGTTCGGGTTCGGGCTGACCTACACCACGTTCGCGATGCGCAACCTGCATCTGAGCGCGGGCCGCGGGCGGCCGGCGATCGCCAACGCGACGTTCACGGTCGCCGACACGGGCCCCCGCCTCGGCGCCGAGATCGCGCAGCTGTACGTCGCCGATCCGCGCAGCGCGGGTGAGCCGCCGAAGCAGCTCAAGGGCTTTCAGAAGGTTCTGCTCAGGCCAGGCGCCCTGACCACCGTCAAGCTGCCCATCGACTTCCGCTCGCTGGCGCACTGGAGCGACTCCGCGCACCGCTGGAAGGTCGGCTCTGGCTGCTACCGGGTGCTCGTCGGAGACTCGTCGAGCAACCTGCCGCTGTCAGCGACGATCGCCGTTGGGGGCGCCCGCTGCAGGGGCGCAAAGCTTCACGTGACCAACGCGCTGCTGCGCCGCGCCGCCCGCGGCCACTCCACCTGAGCCAAGCGCGTCCTTCCAGGGCGCTGATCGGCAAGAAGGCCTGCGTCCGATGACTTGCTCGGCCTCGGGGCCGGCGCTAGCTTGGACCGGTAATCCCGAGAGGAGTGGCGATGGGCGAAGTTGAGCTGCTGGCTCTTTACTGGACCGTGTGCGGACCGGCGGATGTCCACGTCGGCAGGGAGTGGAGCCTGTTCGACTGGCGCGACCGCTGCGCCAACGCCGCCAAGTTCGGCTTCAAGGGGCTGGGACTGTGGCACGCCGACATCGAGCACCAGCTCGAGACCCGGACGCTGAACGAGATGAAGCAGATCTTCGACGACGCGGGCCTCCAGTACCTGCAGGTCGAGTTCCTGGCCGACTTCTTCGTCGCACCGGGGGACCCGCTGCGCGAGGACTCCGACAAGCGGCGCAAGCTGCTGTTCGACACGGCGGCGACGTTCGATGCCCACCACATCAAGGTCGGCAATATCCCCGGCACTCCATGCGAGCTCGACGCGCTGGTCGAGTCGTTCGCGGAGCTCTGCCAGGACGCCGCCAGCCACACCAACGCAAAGGTCGCCTACGAGTTCATGCCGTTCGACGTCAACGTCAACACGCTCGACACCGCGCTGAAGCTCGCGACCGAGTCAGACCAGCCCAACGGCGGGCTTGCGATCGACACCTGGCACATGGCCAAGCTCGGGATCCCGCCCGATGATCTCAAGCGCATCCCGCCGCAGTTCTTGACCTGGGTCGAACTGTCGGACGGCCAGTTCGAGAACATGGAGGACCCGATCGACGAGGTCGTCAACCACCGCCATCTGCCCGGCGAGGGCGAGTTCGACATCCCCGGCTACGTCGAGGCGTGCCGCGAGGTGGGATACCAGGGGCCGTGGGGAGTCGAGGTTCTCTCCGAGGCGCTGCGCGCCCTGCCGATCGAGGAAGAGTTTCAGCGAGCCTACGAGACGACGATCGCGCAGTTCGGCGCGGGCGTCGCATAGACGAGGAGCAAGTCGATGACCAACAGCGAGAACGCCGTGCTCGACAACGAGCGGCTGGTGTGGATGTTCACCCAGATGCTGCGGATCCGCGAGTTCGAAGAGCGCGTGAAGCGCACGTTCGAGGACCACCCCGGCGTGATCCGCGGGCACACGCACCTGGCCGACGGCGCGGAGGGCTCGATCGTCGGCTCGCTGGCGACGCTCGAGCCGGGTGACCAGCTGCTGACCACGTACCGGTGCCACGGCTACCCGATCGTGCTGGGCACCGACACCAAGGCGATCATGGCCGAGATCTACGGCCGGCGCGACGGCCTGTGCGGCGGCTACGGCGGCTCGATGCACCTGGCCGATCCCGACCGCGGCTTCCTTGGCACGTCGGGGATCGTCGGACAGGGGATCCCGCAGGCGACAGGCGCCGCCTGGGCCGCGCAGATCCGAAAGCAGGGCCAGGTCGTGCTGTGCTTCTTCGGCGACGGCGCGTCGAAGCAGGGCGCGTTCCACGAGTCGCTCAACCTCGGCTCGCTGTGGAAGCTGCCGATCGTCTACATCATGGAGAACAACAACTACAACGTCGCCACGCGATCCGAGCAGGAGGACGCCAACGCCGCCGCCGGCGAGCCGCTGTCGGTCAAGGCCACGGCATACAGCATGCCCGGCGTCACCATCGATGGAGGCGATCCGGTGGCGGTCTACGAGACGGTCGGAGCGGCGGTCAAGCGCGCCCGCGGCGGCGACGGGCCGACACTCGTGGAGTCCAAGGTCTACCGGCTGTCTGCGCACGGCAACTTGATCGCGCCACCGGGAGTCCCGCTGCACTACCCCGAGCACGAAGCGATCACCGTGTTCGGCGCCCGCGAGGAGTACGAGGCGGCTTTGCGCGGCGACCCGGTTCCGCGGTTCCGCGCGCGGCTCGTCGAAGACGGCGTGATGGAGGCCGAGCGCGCCGATCAGATCGCGCAGGAGGTCCGCGACGAGATGGAAGCGGCGGTGCAATTCGCGCTCGACGATCCGTTCCCCGAGCCCGAAGCCGCCCTGCAACACGTCTACGCCTAAACGGGAGCACGACCATGGCACGAGAGATTCCCTACATCGCGGCGGTCAACGAGGCGATCGCGCTGGAGATGGCCCGCGACGAGACCGTCCTCTTCTACGGCCAGGACGTGGCGCCGAGCGACGACGACGAGCTGGTGAAGTCGTTCGGACGTGACCGCGTCCGCGTGTCGCCGATTTCCGAGACGGCCGAGATCGGCATGGCGGTCGGTGCCGCGCTTGCCGGTTATCGCCCCGTCGTTGAGCTGCTGATGGCCGAGTTCATGCTCGTGGCGATGAACCAGGTCGTCAACGAGGCGCCGCGCCTGCGGTACATGAGCGGCGGGCGGGTCAAGGTGCCCGCCGTGTTCAAGGCGGGCTACGGGTTCACCGCCGGATGGGCCGGTCAGCACACGGGCTCGATCTACGGCATGTTCATGGGCATCCCCGGCCTGAAGGTCGCGCTGCCGTCGACACCCGCCGACGCGAAGGGCCTGATGGCGACGGCGATCCGCGACGACAACCCCGTCTGCTACCTGATGCACTACCTGCTCGTGCTCGAGCACGGCGACGTGCCCGAGGGCGAGTACCTGGTCCCGTTCGGCGAGGCCGCGGTGCGGCGTGAGGGTGGCGACGTGACGATCGTCGCGACAGGCTGGACCGTCGGCAGAGCGCTGGCGGCGGCCGAGACGCTCGCCGGCGAGGGCATCCAGGCGGAGGTCATCGACCCGCGCACGATCGCGCCACTGGACACCGCGACGATCCTCTCCTCGGTCGAGAAGACGGGGCGACTCGTGATCGCCGACCAGAGCACCCGCCACGGCGGCGCCTCGCCGGTGATCGCGGCCGAGGTTGCCGAGCACGGCTTCTCGTCGCTGAAGGCGCCGATCGTGCACGTGACCGCGCACGACGTGACCGTCCCCTACAGCGAGCCGATGGAGGCGTTCGTGCTCCCCAACGATGCGAAGATCGCGGGAGCGGTGCGCCAGGTGCTGGGCGAAGCGCCAGTCGCTGCCTAGGCCGGTAGTGACAGCGCAACTCGATGGGCCGGTGGCTTACGAGCTGCTGGCGACGATGTGGCGAATCCGCTGCCTCGAGGAGCGGGTCGCGACGCTGAAGCGATCGCGCCAGGTCCACGGCCTGATCCATCTGAGCATCGGCGGCGAAGGTGTTGCGGCGGCCGTCTGCGGACAGCT
Organism: Solirubrobacteraceae bacterium; assembly: GCA_036000295.1. GTDB lineage: Bacteria > Actinomycetota > Thermoleophilia > Solirubrobacterales > Solirubrobacteraceae > Palsa-465. The sequence goes on along the minus strand of DASYFZ010000500.1, from coordinate 1,625 downwards.
CCGCGACGACGACGGCGTGTACAGCGGCCATCGCGCGCACGGCCACGCGATCGCCAAGGGCGCGCCGCTGGATCGGGTGATGGCGGAGCTGATGGGGCGTGCCGACGGCATCTGCGCCGGGCTTGGCGGATCGATGCACCTCGTCGACGTCGAGCACGGATTCCTCGGTGCGACCGGAGTGGTCGGTGGCAACCTGCCGCTCGCGCTCGGCAATGCGCTCGCGGCGAGGATCCGCGGCACCGATCAGGTCACGGTGGTGTTCTTCGGCGACGGAGCGGTGCAGGCCGGGCACTTCCACGAGTCGGTCAACCTCGCGGCGCTGTGGGAGCTGTCGCTGGTGTTCGTGTGCGAGAACAACGGCTTTGCGGAGTTCACGCCGCGATCGGCGCACACCGTCGTCGAGCGGGTGTCGGACGTGGTCGCGCCGTACGGGTTCGAGCGCAGGACGGTCGACGGCGGCGATGTCCCGGCGGTCTACGAGGCGTTCGGCGAGTACCTCGCCTCCGCTCGCCAGGGCCGTGGCCCGATGCTGCTCGAGTGCCTGACCCACCGCCGCCACGGTCACTACGAGGGCGACCAGCAGAGCTACCGCGACGCGGCCGCCGAGGCCGAGTGGGAGCGACTTGACCCGATTGCGCGGCTGCGCGACGACGCGCGCCGGCACGGCTGGCTCGACGACCACGCGATGGGCGAGCTCGAGCGCGCCGCGCGCGCCGAGGTCGATGCCGCCGTCGAGTTTGCACGTGCCAGTCCATTCCCGGAACCCAACGCGGCGCGCCGGCTCGTGTACGCGCGGTGACCGACGGCGAGACCACATTCCTGGCGGCGGTCAACGCCGCGCTCGCCCGCGCGATGCGCTCCGACGAGCGGGTGATCGTGCTCGGCGAGGATGTCGCCGAGGGCGGCCCCTACGGGGCGACCGCCGGGCTGTCTGAGGAGTTCGGCCGCACGCGTGTGCTCAACACGCCGATCAGCGAGGGCGCCGTCTGCGGGGCTGCGATCGGCGCCGCGCAGGCGGGTCTGCGCCCCGTGGTCGAGATCATGTTCATCGACTTCATCACGCTGGCGCTCGACCAGCTCGTCAACCAGGCGGCCAAGGCGCACTTCATGTCCGGGGGCCAGCTCACGGCGCCGCTGGTGCTCCGGACGCAGGGAGGCGCGGGCAGCCGCAGCGGCGCCCAGCACTCACAGAGCCTCGAGGCCTGGCTGACGCACGTTCCCGGGCTGAAGGTGGTGATGCCGAGCAACGCGTCCGACGCGGCGGAGCTGCTCGCGAGCGCGATCGAAGACCCGGGGCCGGTGGTTTTCGTCGAGAACAACTCACTGTACTTCCGCCGCGAGCCCGCGCAGCCCGAATCCGGGGAGGCGGAGCCGGTGCCGATCGGGAGCGCGAAGACCGTTCGCCGCGGCAGCGACCTCACGATCATCGCGACGAGCCGGATGGTCGGCGAGGCGACCGAGGCCGCCGAGCGACTTGCGAGCGAGGGGGTCGAGGCAGAGGTGATCGATCCGCGCACGCTCGTCCCGCTCGACATCGACACGATCGCCGCATCGGTGCGGCGAACCGGCCGCGCCGTCGTCGCCCACGAGGCGGTCACGACCGGCGGCTTCGGCGCAGAGCTGAC
>DASYFZ010000451.1:0-3016 GCA_036000295.1 Solirubrobacteraceae bacterium | reverse complement strand
CGGTGCAGCGCAGTTCCCGCTCACCGGCGACAATCCGCAGACCATGGCCAACTACTCATTGCAAGGCAAGGTCGCGATGATCACCGGCGGTGCGCGCGGCATCGGTCTGGGCATCGCCCAGGCGTTCGTCGCCCGCGGTGCCACCGTGGCGCTGCTGGACCTCGAGGCGGAGGAGGTCCAGCGATCCGCCGCAACGCTGGGTGCCGACCGCGCGATCGGCATCGGCGCCGATGTCACTGACGCCGCGGCGCTCCAGGCTGCGGTCGCGACCACGATCGAGCGCTTCGGCGGGATCGACGTAGTCGTCGCCAATGCAGGGATCGCGCCCACGCCGAACACCGCGCGCAACATGGATCCGGCCGAGTTCGAACGGGTCGTCGAGGTCGACCTGCTCGGCGTCTACCGGACCGTGTGGGCGGCGCTACCCCAGGTGATCGCCCGACGCGGCCACGTCGTTGTGGTGTCGAGCGTGTACGCCTTCCTCAACGGGCTGCTCGTCTCGCCCTACGCCGTCTCCAAGGCCGGCGTGGAGCAGCTTGGGCGCGCGTTGCGCGTCGAGTTGGCGTCGCACGGCGCGTCGGCGACGGTTGCGTATTTCGGCTTCGTCGACACCAAGATGGTCCAGGACGTGCTGGATCGCGACGACTTGGCCGGCGACCGCGAGGAGCTGTTCCCCGCGTTCATCAGACGCCGGATCTCTCCGGCTCAGGCGGGCGAGGCGGTGGCGGAGGCAGTGCTGCGTCGCCGGGCGCGCGTGATCGCTCCGCGCTACTGGACGACGCTGTCGGTGCTGCGCGGGATCGTCAATCCGGCGTTCGACCTGCTGACCTCTAAACAGCGCCGCGTGCAGGACGCGATTCGGGATGCGGAGGCCGCCGCAGCGGGCGCCGCCGCCCCCGCGCAACCGCTGCAAGGTGGCCAACCCAGCCCTAACAGACCCGGCACGAGTTCATAAATCGGGTCGCTATCCTCACCCGTCGTCTTGAAGAAGGTCATGCGAAAGAGGGTCATGCGAACAATATTTGCGCTGGGCACCGCCGCGATCGTGTCCGTCCTGCTCGCCGCGTGCGGCGGGAGCAGCGGCTCCGGAGTCTCGTCGGACTCAGTCGCCGAGGTGGCTGGCAACCAGATCACCACCCAGGCTTTCAACCACTGGATGTACGTGGCGGCCAAGTCGCAGGCGGCCCAGAGCCCGGGGCAGCCGGTGATCGTTCCGACCGACCCGCCGCAGTTCACCAAGTGCATCGCAACCGTCCGTCAGGCGGTGCCGAGCCTCGCCAAGCAGACCGACAAGACGCTGCGTACCGACTGCCAGCAGCTCTTCACCTCGCTGTCGGGCCAGGTCATGGACTTCCTGATCAAGGCCTACTGGTACCAGGCTGATGCCGCGCGGCTCGGCCTGAAGGTCACCGATGCCCAGGTCCAGAAGGCGTACGCCACTGCCAAGAAGCAGGCGTATCCGACGGCGGCGGCGTTCAACCAGTTCCTCGGGCAGACGGGCTTCACGGTCAACGACCTGCTGTTCCGCTTCCGCGTCAGCCAGCTGTTCCAGAAGCTGGCCGCCAAGCACACCACCAAGATCACCCCGGCCACGATCCAGACCTACTACAACAACCACAAGTCGCAGTTCGGCAAGCCCGAGACGCGCGACATCCGGATCGTGCTGACCAAGACCGCCGGCCAGGCCGCGGCCGCCAAGGCCGCGCTCGAACACGGCACGAGCTGGAAGGTGGTTGCCAAGAAGTACTCGACCGACCCGTCCAAGAACAACGGCGGCCTGCTTCCGGGCGTCACCCAGGGCCAGGAGGACAAGGCGCTTGACACGGCCGCGTTCGCGACCGCGACGAAGACCAACAAGGTCTACGGCCCGGTCAAGGGGCAGTTCGGTTACTACGTGTTCTCGGTCACCAAGGTCACCAAGGCCACCCAGCAGTCGCTGGCCCAGGCCACGGCGCTTATTCAGCAGACGCTGACGGGCCAGCAGCAGACCAACGCCCAGACCGCGGTCGACAGCGCCGCCAAGAAGCAGTGGCTGACCCAGACCCAGTGCCGCTCGCTCTACGCGATGGCCGACTGCAAGGGCTACAAGGCCCCGAAGACCTCGACCACGACCGCTCCGACGACCACTCCCGGCACGACCACGACGGGGTGACCTCCGAACCCGGAGGGCACCCGAAGCCGTCGTACGACGCACTCGTCGAGCTCGACGAGATCACGCGTCGGCTACGCAAGGAGTGTCCCTGGGATCGCGAGCAGAACGAGCGCACGATCGTTCCGCACACGGTCGAGGAGGCATACGAGCTGGCCGACGCGGCCAACCGTGGCGACGACTCCAAGCTGGTCGATGAGCTCGGCGACGTCCTATTTCAGGTCTACTTCCTGTCGCTGCTGCTCGAGGAGCGCGGCGCGGGCGACCTGGGCCGCGTCGCTGAGCACGTCACGGCCAAGCTGATCCGCCGCCACCCGCACGTGTTCGGCGAGGTGCAGGCCTCGACCGCCGGGGAAGTGCTTCGCAACTGGGATCAGATCAAGCAGGGCGAGCCCGGGCGTGAGCCGGGCGTGTTCGGCGAGGTGCCCGAGAACCTGCCGTCGGCTCTGTACGCGCGCAAGGTCCAGCGGCGCGCCGCCTCCACCGGCTTTGACTTTCCCGGGATCGAGGGACCGCTGCAATCGGTGCGCGACGAGCTCGGCGAAGTGGAGGCCGCCGACACGCCCGAGGAGCGCTTCGCAGAGCTCGGCGATCTGCTGTTTGCGGTCGTCAACGTGGCGCGCAAGCTGCACGTCGATCCCGAGCTCGCACTGCGTTCGTCGGCCGACAGATTTCGCGCTCGCGTCGCCACCGGGGTGGAGCTGGCCGCATCCGAAGGCCGAAGCTGGAACGATCTCCCGCCTGATGAGCAGCTCATCTACTACGCCAGAGCACGCCTGAACGAAGGAGGCCCGAGGCAGCCATGAGCCAGATAGAGCACGTGCATGCCCGGCAGATCCTCGACAGCCGGGGCAACCCGACCGTCGA
>DASYFZ010000417.1:0-11367 GCA_036000295.1 Solirubrobacteraceae bacterium | reverse complement strand
GATCGCCAGCGCCTGCTTCGAGCTTGGCCGCCGTTGCTCGGCGACCGCGATGGTGTTCGCGATGCACCAGATCCAGGTCGGGACGATCGTGCGTCACCTCGATGGAGCGCCTGGCTTCGAGGCCTACCTGCGAGCGCTGTGCGAAGAGCAGCGGCTGATCGCCTCGGTCACCTCGGAGATCGGCACCGGCGGCGACATGGGCCGGTCGATCGCCGCCGTGACGCCCACCGACGGCCCGCTGCTCGAGCTCGAGAAGCGCGCGCCGACGGTCAGCTACGGCGCGTACTCCGACGACCTGTTCACGACCGCCCGCCGTTCGCCCGACGCCGAGCCCGGAGACCAGGTGCTGGTGCTCAGCCGCGCAGACCAGACCGAGCTCGAACCGGCCGGTACCTGGGACACGATCGGGATGCGCGGCACCTGCTCCCCCGGATTCGTCGTGCGCGCCAAGTTCGCACCCGAGCAGGTCCTGGCGGCGCCGTTCTCGACGGTCATGAACGAGTCGCTGGTGCCGCTGTCGCACATCTTCTGGTCGTTCGTGTGGCTGGGGATCGCGACCGACGCGTTCGAGCGCGGCCGGTCGTTCGTGCGCGCGGCGGCGCGCCGCAACCCCGGCGAGCCCGTGCCCGCAGCGCATGGCCTGTCTCGCGTGATGAGCGAGCTGACGATGCTGCGCGCCGAGGTCCAGTCGGCGTTGCGCGAGTTCGTCGAGGCCAGCGAGGAGCCTGGCCGCGAGCGGCTGGCGACGATGGGCTCGGTGCTTCGCTTCAACAACCTCAAGCTCGCCGCCTCCGAGCAAGCGCCGAGGGTCTGCATGGGCGTGCTCGAGGTGATCGGGATCGTCGGCTACAAGAACGACTCGCCGTTCGGCGTCGGGCGCCACCTGCGCGACACGCTGTCGGCGCGGCTGATGGTCGCCAACGAGCGGATCCACTCCGTCGACGCCGGGCTGCTGATGATCGCCAAGGAAATCTGATGTCGGCGACGGGGGTGCGGCCTGCGTCTGCTGACCAGGCTGAGTTCCTGGCGGAGCTGATCAAGCGCGGTCTGCTGCTCGAGTCCGGCGTGCCCGGCATCTACGGCCACAGCGCCGAGTTCGAGGACGTCCGGTCGGGGCTCGACGCGCTGCTGACCCGCGAGGCGTCGACGCGCGGCGCCGTGCGGCTGCGGTTCCCGCCGGTGCTGCCGCGGCGTCAGCTCGAGGCAAGCGGATACCTGGCCTCGTTCCCGCACCTGGCCGGCACGATCTACTCGTTCGAAGGCAGCGAGTCGCAGGCGGCCCAGCAGAGCGAGCGGGCCGGCCGACACGAGGACTGGGGCGAGTTTCAGCAGATGACCGAGCTGGCGCTGATGCCGGCGGCCTGCTACCCGGTGTATCCGGCGATCGCCGCCCAGGGCCGCCTGGCGCCCGGGGGCGTGTTCGTCGACGCTGGCGGCGCCTGGGTGTTTCGCCACGAGCCCTCGCACGACCCGGCGCGGCGCCAGATGTTCCATCAGCACGAGCTCGTCCGGATCGCCGAGCCCGAGGCGGTGCTCGAGTGGCGCGACGAGTGGGCGCAGCGCGGGCTCGAGCTCTTGCGCGGCCTGGGCCTCGACGCGAAGCTCGACAACGCCAACGATCCGTTCTTCGGGCGGCGCGGGCGGATGCTCGCCTCAAACCAGCGCGAGGAGCGCCTCAAGCTCGAGCTGCTGGTGCAGATCGCGGGACCCGAGCCCACGGCGCTTGCCTCGTTCAACCACCATCGCGAGCACTTCGGCTCGACATACGGGATCGAGCTCTCCGACGGTGGGACGGCGCACACCGCATGCCTGGGCTTCGGCCACGAGCGGATCGTGCTGGCACTGCTGCGTACCCACGGACTGGACACGACGTCGTGGCCCGATGAGGTCAGGCACAAGCTGTCAGTCTCATGAGCATGTCGAAGGCGATCGGCGTGCACAGCCTGACGGGCTACGAGCCCGCCGGCTACCAGCGGCACCTGCTGCACGGCGATGAGCGGACCTACGTCGAGAGCAACTGCTACAGCGACGTGATCATCGAGCTGCTCCACGCGTGCGGCTACGAGCCGCTCGCGGCGTTCGGGCACCTGGTGCGCATGGACTTCGAAGGCGACCAGTGGACGTTCTTCAAGCCTCCCCCCGAGGATCTCGAGTCGCTGTTCGGCGTCGACATCCACGAGATGCAGCCCTACAGGCCGCTCCCCGAGCAGATCGCCGAGCAGCTCCATGCGGGACGCACGATCATCGTCGAGCTCGACTCCTGGTACCTGCCCGACACCGCGTCGACGAGCTATCGCTCAGAGCACGTCAAGAGCTCGATCGCGGCTGACGCGATCGACGTGGACGCGCAGACGCTGCGCTACTTCCACGGCCCCGGCATGTTCGAGCTCGGCGGTGAGGACTATCGCGGCGTGTTCCGGATCGGCGAGTTCTCCGACGACGTGTTGCCCCCGTACACCGAGCTCGTCCGCTTCGACGCCGGGCAGCGCCTCGAGGGCGAGGACCTGCGCCGAGCCGCCGTGGAGCTGCTGCGGCGCCATCTGCAAAAGCGCCCGCGTGAGAACCCGTTCGAACGGTTCGGTCAACAGCTCGAGCAGGAGCTGCCCGCGTTGCTCGACGGTGGGCTCGAGCGCTACCACGCTTACGCGTTTGCGACCGTGCGCATGGCCGGATCGGCGTTCGAGATCCTGTCCGATCACGCCAGCTGGCTGTTGGACGAACGGGCGCAGCCCGCCGTGGATGCGATGCGCGAGATCGTCGACGGATGCAAGGCGCTGTCGTTCCGGCTTGCCAGGCGCCGCCAGTTCGACCCCGGGCCGCTGACCGGTGCGCTGGCCGACGCATGGACGCGCACCATCGACGGTCTGCTCGAGGCCGCTGCTTGACGCTTGAAGTCACCGAGCTGACAGAACGCTGGGAGGTTGCGTGCGCGCCGCCCGGCTGGTCGCCGGATCTCGCCGAGCTCGACGCCCTGGACTGGCTGCCAGCGCAGGTGCCGGGCACGGCCGCAGCGGCGCTTCGCGCGGCGGGACGACCGGACTGGCGCGACGGGCGCGACTTCGACGCCGACGATTGGTGGTTTCGCGCCCGCTTTGACGCCGAACCCGCGGCCGCGGACGAGGAGCTGATCCTGGCACTCGACGGGATCGCGACGGTCGCCGACGTGTACCTCAACGGCGAGCGCGTCCTCAGCAGCGACTCGATGTTCGCCGCCCACCGGCTGGAGGTGGGACGGCTGATCGGGCCGCGTAACGAGCTTGCGATCCACTGCCGGGCGCTGGCGCCGTTGCTCGAGGTCTCCAGACGACCCCGGGCGCGCTGGCGGACCGCCCTCGTTGCAAACGGGAACCTGCGCTTCTACCGCACGATGCTGATCGGTCGCGCGCCGGGCTTCGCGCCCGGACCGGCCGCGGTGGGGCCGTGGAAGCCGGTGCGGCTCGAGCGTCGGCAGGGAGTGGCCGTGAAGCAGCTGGAGCTGCGTCCTCACCTGGACGGCGCGCGCGGCCGGCTGGCGGTGACCGGGCAGCTACGGGCGCTCGACGGCGCGGGCGAGATCCGGGCCGCGGCGATCGAGTTGTCCAGCGAGGGACACGCACATAGCACCGCCCTCGAGCTGACGGCGCTCGACGACGGGACAGTCGCGGCGAGCGGCGAGCTCGCGATCGACGACGTCAGGCTGTGGTGGCCGCACACGCACGGCGAGCCGGCGCTGTATGGCGCGCGCCTGCTGGTGGACGCCGGTGAGGAGCATCAGATCGACGCCGGAACGATCGGTTTCCGCGCGCTGCAGAGCCGCGGGGAGCTCGAGCGTGACGGGCTGGCGCTGGCGGTCAACGGCGTGCCGGTGTTCGCTCGCGGCGCGGTGTGGACGCCGGTGGATCCGGCGCTTCCCTGCTCGCGCGGTGGCGAGCTCGAGCGAGCCCTGGGGATGGTCGCCGCGGCGGGCATGAACATGCTGCGGGTGCCGGGCATCGGCTGCTATGAGAGCGACGAGTTCTACGACGCCTGCGACCGGCTGGGGATCCTCGTCTGGCAGGACTTCATGTTCGCCAATCTCGACTACCCCGAGTCCGACGAGCAATTCATGGAGGGCGTGCGGCGCGAAGCGACGCAGGTGCTCGGCGCACTCGGACCGCGCCCCAGCCTCGCGGTGCTGTGCGGCGGTAGCGAGGTGGCCCAGCAGGTCGCGATGCTCGGGTTGGACCCGCAGCTCGCAAACGGGCCGTTGTACGGCGAGCTGTTGCCATCGCTGGTACAGCAGGCCGGCGTCGACGCGCCATACATACCGTCGACGCCGTGGGGTGGCGACCTCCCGTTCCGCCCCGGCGCCGGCGTCGCCAACTACTACGGGGTCGGCGCCTACCGCCGTCCGCTGACCGACGCCCGGCTGGCCGGCGTGCGGTTCGCGGGAGAGTGCCTGGCGTTCGCCAACGTGCCCGACGACGAGGCACTCGAGCCGCTGGCCGCAGCCGCTGCAAGCCCCGTGCATCACCCGCGCTGGAAGGCGGGGGTGCCGCGCGATGCAGGCGCGGGTTGGGATTTCGACGACGTTCGCGACCACTATCTGCGCGAGCTGTTCGGCGTCGATCCGGTGGCGTTGCGGAGCTCTGACGCCGAGCGGTACCTGGAGCTGTCGCGCACCGTCAGCGGTGAGGTGATGGCCGAGGTGTTCGGAGAGTGGCGACGCGCGGGGTCGCCGTGCGGCGGGGGGCTGGTCCTGTGGCTGACCGACCAGATGCCGGGCGCAGGCTGGGGCGTGCTGGATCATCGCGGCGAGCCGAAGGTCGCCTGCCACCACCTGCGGCGCGCACTGGCGCCGGTCGCGGTCTGGAGCACCGACGAGGGGCTTGACGGCATCGCCGTCCACGTCGCCAACGATCTGCCGGTGGCGCTTGTGACGACGCTGCGCATCGCGCTGTACCGCGATCTCGAAGTCCGCGTCGACGAGGCACGCCACGACGTCGAGCTCGAGCCGCACACGTGCAGGACGTACAACGTCGAGGCGATCCTCGGCCGGTTCGCCGACGTGTCGTGGGCCTACAGGTTCGGGCCGCCCGCGCAGGACCTGATCGTGGCGAGTCTGGAGCGAGAGGGCGCCGAGATGCTGTCGCAGTGCTTCCGGCTGCCGGTCGGGCGACCGCTGCGCCGCGAGACGCCGGAGCGGCTCGGGGTCGAGGTCCACGCCCAGGAGACGGGCGAGGACACGGCGATGCTGACCGTGTCGAGCGAGAGATTTCTCTACGGCGTGCGGCCGAGCGTCCCCGGCTTCTGCCCTGAAGATGATGCGTTCTGCGTCGAGCCGGGCCACCCGCGCCCGGTGTTGCTACGGCGGATCGCCTCTGGCGGCGAGCCGCCCCAGGGGAGCATCACGGCCCTGAACCTTGATGGCCGGGTGCCAGTCGCAGCGGTGGTGCCGGCATGAGCTCCACGGTGTGCGAGGGGCGGCTGCAGCCCGCGGTGCTCGCCCTGGAGCCCGATCCGGTACACGCGATCCTGCACCTACCGCCCGCCGACTGCGTCCGCAAGCAGACCGCGGTCCTGATGTGCCCGCCGTTCGGCTGGGAGGAGATGTGCTCGCACCGCAGCCGGCGCGCGTGGGCGCTGATGCTGGCGAGCCTCGGCTATCCGACGGCGCGATTCGACCTGCCCTCGACCGGCAACAGCGGTGGTTACCCGTCAGATCCAGACCGGGTCGACGCGTGGACCGGTGCGGTCGCCGGAGCGGCCGCGTGGCTGCGGGAGCGCACCGGCGCGGCGCGCGTGGCGGCGATCGGAATCGGCCTCGGTGGGATGCTCGCAGTGCGCGCATTGTCGGACGGGGCGGAGATCGACGATCTCGTGCTGTGGGCCGTGCCCGCCAAGGGCAGGCTGCTGGTACGCGAGATGCGGGCCTACGCGTCGGTCGTCGCGGCACGCCGGCCCGAGGACACCAAGCCCGAGACGCTTGCCCACGGCGACTTGGAGCTGACCGGATTTCTGTTGAGCGCCGAGACGGCGCGCGCGCTGTCGGAGCTCGAGCTGACCTCGCTGACACTGCCCGACGCGCCGGGTAGCCGCGTTCTGATGCTCGGCCGCGACGGGCTTGCGGTCGACGCCGGGCTGCGCGCGCATCTCGAGCACACGGGCGCGTCGGTGACCGTCGAGGACACCGACGATTACGCGACGCTGATGGAGAGCCCACAGGAGTCGCGCACGCCGGTGCAGACGATCTCCAAGACGATCGACTGGCTCGATGCCGGCCACGCGGGCGCCCCGCAGGCGACGCCGCCGCCGCCCGCGACCAGACAGGTGGCAATGAAGCTGACATACGGCGGCAATCAGATCGAGGAGACGCCGATCTTGTTCGACGGCGAGCTGGGCGGGCTGTTCGGGGTGGTGTGCGAGTCACCGCGATCCGAGCGCGCACCGGTCTGCGCAGTGCTGCTCAACGGCGGCGCGCTGCGCCACATCGGCCCCAGCCGGACGTGGGTCGAGATCGCCCGCCGCTGGGCCGCGCGCGGCGTGCCGACGGTGAGGATCGACATGCCGGGGATCGGCGAGTCCGACGGCGACGCGAGCGAGCCCGTGCCTGACGCGAGCTTCTACACCCCGCAACGCACCGAGCAGACGCTGGCGATCCTCGACCGCCTCGCCGAGCGGGGTCTGCCCGACCGGTTCGTGCTCGGCGGGCTGTGCTCGGGCGCGTACTGGTCGCTGCACGCCGCGCTGGCCGATCCCCGCGTCAGGGGCGCGCTGATGATCAACCTGTACTCGGTCTTCTGGAGCGCCGAGCTCGTCGCCGAGCGCGACACCAAGGAGTCGCTCGGTGCTCTGCGCGGCCGCGCCTGGCGCCGGCTGGTCAATCGCGACCTCACGGCCGCCCAGGCCAAGACGGCGCTCGCGGCGATCCGGCCCAGCCAGCTGCGTTCGAGCGCGGGTAATCCGGTGGAGCGCTCGCAGAGCGAGGAGATCGAGCTCGCGTTCGATCGCCTTCGCGACGAGGGCACCCACGGCCTGATGCTGTTCTCGCGCGGAGAAGGGTTGTATGACCAGCTCGTGCGCCTCGGCTTCCTCGAGCGGATCGCGCGATGGCCGAACCTGAGCATCGCGCAGCTACCCACAAGCGACCACATGTTCCGGGCAATCTGGGTGCAGCAGCACGTGCACCGTTTGCTCGACGATGCGCTCGAGCGGGTGCTCGAGTCCGAGGCAGGCTGAGCACGGCGCAGCGGGACCGATACGCTGCGCGGTCGATGACCGACGTCGCGCAGCGGACCTCGCCCGAGCGCGAGTGGCTCGACTCTCGGGCCTCCGAGCGCCTGCATCGATACGTCGATCGAGCTCTGGCGCGCGCGCGGTCCGGCGGCGCACCGGTGCTGGTCAGCGTGACCTCCGACGTCGACTCCGAGACCGATCCGACGGCCGTCGCGGCTGCCTCGCGCAGGCCGGGTGAGCCATGGTTCTGCCTCGAGCAGCCGGATCGCGACGGCTCGGCGCTGGCCGCGGTCGGATCGGTGCGAGCGCTGGAGGCGCGCGGTCCGGACCGCTTCAGGCAGACCGCCAAACGCTGGCGCGGACTGGCCGCTGCCGCGATCGCCGACGACGCCGACGGGCCGCCGGGCAGTGGGCTGGTCGCGCTCGGGGGGTTTGCGTTTGCATCCGACGGCGCGAGCTCGCCTCGCTGGGACGGGTTCGAGCCCGCATCGATGGTCGTGCCCGAGGTGTCGCTGGCGCGCAAGGCGGGCCATGTGTCCTTGACGCTGAATCTCGAGGTCGCGCCTGACGACACCCGCGACGATGTGCTGGGCAGGGCACAGCGGCGGCTCTCGGGGCTGCGCCGCGTGCCGCTGCCGCTGCTCGATCCCGATCCGGCCGGCGAGTACTCGGTGGTGAGCCCGATGCCGCCCGCGCACTACGAGGAGGCAGTCGCCAGCGCGGTGCGCCGGATTCGCGCGGGCGAGCTTGAGAAGATCGTGCTTGCGCGCGACGTCGAGGTGAGAGCGCCCGCGCCGCACGATCCCGCGGCGATCCTGGCGGTGCTGCGCGAGGCGTTCTCGTCCTCGTACGTGTTCGCCGTCGGCCGCGGCGATGCGACGTTCATGGCGGCCACGCCGGAGCTGCTGGTCCGACGCGACGGGCAGCGGGCAAGCACCGTGGCCCTGGCCGGATCGATCGGGCGAAGCGCCGACCCGGCGGTGGACGACCATCTCGGCGAGCAGCTGCTCGGGAGCGACAAGGACCGCGAGGAGAACGCGATCGTGGTGCGCCGGATCGTGCGCGCGCTCGCGCCGCACTCCGTGTGGGTGACCGCCGCGCCCGATCCGGTCGTGGTGCGCGTGGCCAACATCCAACACCTCGCCACGCCGATCCGCGCGCAGCTGACGTCGCCGATCGGGGCGATCGAGCTCGCGGGCGTGCTGCACCCGACTCCAGCGGTCGGCGCCGAGCCGGGAGACCTGGCGTGGACGTTGATCCCGGCGCTCGAGGGCCTTGACCGCGGCTGGTACGCGGGTACGGTCGGCTGGACCGACGCGATCGGCGACGGAGAGTTCTGCGTGGCTCTGCGCTGCGCGCTGTTGCGCGATCGCGTCGCGCACCTGTACGCCGGTGGCGGCATCGTGCGCGATTCCGACCCGGCAGCCGAGCTTGCCGAGACTGAGGTCAAGCTCCAGGTGATGCTTCCGCTGCTCGCGGGCTAGACGAGCCCGCGCGCGACCGCCTCGGCGATCCGGCGGTGCAGGGCGACGTTCTGCTCGCGGTCGGTGCGAACCTCGACGATCGTCGTGCGGTGATGGCTGACCGCCGCCTCCACGGCGTGCCGCAGCGCCGCCACGCTCGCAGGCTGCTCGTAGTCGAGTCCGTACAGCGCGGCCGCGTGGGAGAAATCGAGTCCGTGCGGGGTCGCGACGTGCTCCTCGAATCCGTCGCTCTCGCCGGCCACCGGGAGGAAGTGGAAGATCCCGCCGCCGTCGTTGTTGAGCAGGACGATCGTCACTGCGAGGTCCAGACGCCTGGCGGCGAGCAGGCCGCCGATGTCGTGCGCGAGCGCGACGTCGCCGATCAGCAGGACGACTGGGCCGTCGCTGACGGCGGCCGCCCCGAACGCGGACGAGACGGTCCCGTCGATGCCGTTGGCGCCGCGGTTAGAGGCAACGTGGGGAGCGAGCTCGCGCGCCACGAAGAACAGCTCGACGTCGCGGATCGGCATCGAGGAGGCGACGAACAGCGTCGCGTCCGGCGGCAGCCACTCTCCCAGGCAGCGAGCCACGAGCGGCTCAGACAGCTCGTCGCCGAGCGCGTCGGCGATCACGTCGGCGGTGTCGTCATCGGCCCGGCGCCAGGCCGCAAGCCAGTCAGGATCGGGCGGCGTCTCCGGAGCGTGCGCCTCCAGCGCGGCCACCGGATCTCCCGGGTCTGAGACCGACACCACCGCAGCCGGGTCCTGCCACGCTCCCTCGGGATCCAGCGCGACCTGCTCGGCGCCGTCCAACGACGCCAGCCAGGTCCGAAGCGGCTTCGAGGTCGGGAGATCGCCGATCCTGATCACGAGCTCGGGCTGCATCTCCTGGCCGAAGCGCTCGTCGCGCAGGATCACGTCGTAGTGGGCGATCGCGGCCGGTCCGTGACGCGCCCCCGACAGCGGATCGGCGAGCAGCGGATAGCCCGCGCGCTCGGCGAAGCGCGCCACCGCCGGGCCCAGCGAGCGGTCGCGTTCGTGCCGGCCGGCGACGACGATCCCGCGGCCGGGCAGCGCCGTCAGCGCTCCGGCCGGCGGCGGGGTCACGGGGACGCGGCGAACCCAGGGCCGCCCGTCGGGCCGGCCGCTGTCGTCGTGCGACAGCGGCGAGGACAGGATCAGCGGCTCGCGCAGCGGGAAGTTCAGGTGAACGGGCCCGGGACGCCCCTCAACCGAGGTCCAGAACGCCCTGCACGCCAGCGACCGGATCCACCTCAGGCGCTCGTCGGTTGCGTCGTGGACGCCGACCTCGACGAACCACTTGACCGCGTCGCCGTAAAGCTTGACCTGGTCGATCGTCTGGCCCGCGCCGACGTCGCGCAGCTCCGGCGGACGGTCGGCGGTCAGCACGATCATCGGCACGCGGGCCTGCTCGGCCTCGATCACCGCCGGGGCGAGGTTGGCCGCGGCCGTGCCCGACGTACACGTCACCGCCAGCGGGCGTCCCGAGGCCTTGGCGGCGCCGAGCGCGAAGAATCCCGAGCAGCGCTCGTCGATGTGCGACCAGCACCGGATCCGCGGCTCTCGCACCAGCGACAGCACGATCGGCGTGCACCGCGATCCTGGCGAGGTGCACGCGTGCTCAAGGCCGCAGCGGGCGAGCTCGTCACAGAACGCGCGGAGGAGCGTGTAGGTGTCGGTGGCGGTCATGATTGGTGCAATGGCGCCGACCGTCGTGTTCCTGCACGGCTTCACCCACACCGGCCGCAGCTGGCACCCGGTGATCGCGGCGCTGGGCGAACGCTACACGTCGGTCGCAGACGACATCCGCGGCCACGGCGACGCGTCCGAGCGAGTCCCGGTGTCGCTGGAGGCGGTGATCGGCGATGTCCTGGCGAGTGCGCCGGGGCGGTTCACGCTGGTCGGGTACTCGATGGGCGGGCGGCTTGCCCTGCATGTGGCGCTTGCCGCGGGCGATCGAGTGCAGCGCCTCGTCCTGATCGGGGCGAGCCCGGGGATTGCCGACGAGGGAGAGCGCTCGGCGCGGCTGCGGGCGGACGGGCAGCTAGCCGACGAGATCGAGCGCTCGAGCATCGATGAGTTCGCGCGGCGATGGGCGCAGACGCCCGTGCTCGCGGGTCTGCCTGCGGCGGCTCTGGACGCCGCTCACGCCGACCGGCTGCGCTCGACGCCGGCGGGGCTGGCGCGAGCGCTGCGCGGGCTGGGTACGGGCGCACTGCCGTCGCTGTGGGATCGGCTCGGCGAGCTGTCGATGCCGGTGACCCTGGTGGCCGGCGAGCGGGACTCGAAGTTCCAGGCGATCGCTGCGGAGATGGCGGCTGCGATCCCCACCGCCGGCGTGGTGATCGTGCCGGGCGCCGGACACGCGGTGCACCTCGAGGCACCCGAGGCGGTCGTCCGGCAGCTGGCCCGCTTCCAGCATTCTTAACTAGATTGATTGGTTTAGTCGCACTCCAGCTGCTCCGCGGCTGATCGTGGCCGCCGCCGGAACCGGAATTCGACTAATTCCAGGTCTATTGCGGCGCTGATCCGTCGCTCATCAAGGACGTTTTGGACTGCGACTCAAGGGGTACGGCGACATCGCAGCGCCTGCGCAAGGCGCTGTCGATCGCGACGCGCGCCACCGCACGGCGGTCGATTCACCGAGGAGAGGGAGGTAGGACCATGTATCCATCCGGATCGCTCATGCG
>DASYFZ010000416.1:0-4562 GCA_036000295.1 Solirubrobacteraceae bacterium | reverse complement strand
GTCGGTCAGCGAACCGACTACGACAAGCTCACGCTCGACATCGAGACCGACGGCTCGATCGATCCGCCCGCCGCGCTGCGTGAGGCGGCCGAGATCCTGATCTCGCAGCTGGCGATCTTCACCGACCCCGACCGGGTCGTGGAGCTTCGTGCGGCCGGCGAGCCGGGCGTGCTCGAGCCGGGCCTTGGAGCGCCGGGCGCTGTCGGCGTCGGCTCTCGCCAGCCCAACGCGATGGACGACATCCTCATCGAGGAGCTCGAGCTGGGCGTCCGCTCCTACAACTGCCTCAAGCGCGCCGGGATCCAGACGGTCGGCGACCTGGTCTCCAAGACCGAGTCCGAGCTCAACGCGATCCCGAACTTCGGCAAGAAGTCGATCGACGAAGTGATCGAGACCTTGCACGCGCGTGGGTTGGGTCTACGTAACGAGTAAGGTTGCGCGGTAGCTCATGCGCCATCAACGCCAGCGATACCAGCTCAGCCGCAGCGCCTCGCACCGCAAGGCGCTGCTCATGAACCTGTCCAAAGAGGTCATCGAGCACGAGCGGATCAAGACCACCGAGGCCAAGGCCAAGGCGGTCAAGCCCGAGCTCGAGAAGCTGATCACGCTCGCCAAGCGGGGGGATCTGCATGCCCGCCGTCAGGCGCTGTCCGAGCTCGGGCAGGACAAGTTCACCGTCTACAAGCTGTTCGAGGAGATCGCGCCGCGCTACAGCGAAAGGCCGGGTGGATACACCCGGATTCTGAAGCTGGGTCCCCGGCGCTCTGACTCCACGGAGATGGTTCTGCTCGAGCTGGTCTAGCGCGGCGGGGGCGCGGGTGCGCAGCCAGCTGTTGCTGGAGTACGACGGGACTTTGTTCGCGGGCTGGGCTCGCCAGGAGGGCGCGCGGACGGTTCAGGAGTCGGTCGAGCGGGCGCTCGCCGTTGTTCTGCGGGTGGCTGCGGTTCGGTTGACCGTGGCGGGGCGGACCGATGCCGGCGTCCATGCCTGGGGGCAGGTTGCTAGCTACTCCGGTCCGCCTGTTGCTGTGCGGTCCTTGAACGCTTTGCTGCCTTCGGACGTCGCTGTGCTGTCGTGTTCGGAGGCTGCGCCCGGGTTCGATGCGCGGCGGGATGCGACGTCGCGGGCGTACTGCTACCGAGTTTTGACGCGTCGCGCGCGGTCGGCGCTTGAGCCGGGGCGGGCGTTGTGGTGGCCGCATCGGATGGATGCTTTGGCTTTGGAGGCGTGCGCGGCTGCTCTGGTGGGGACGCACGACTTCACGGCGTTCACGCCTAGCGAGACCGAGCATGTGCGGTTCTCGCGGGACGTATTCGCTGCTTACTGGTGCCGGGATGCTTGTGATCCGGACGTGCTGTCGTTCTGGATCGAGGCGGACGCGTTCATGCGCCACATGAACCGCGTGCTGGTGGGGACGATGCTGCAGGTTGCCGGTGGGCGGCGTTCGTTGGAGTCGTTTGTCTCGTTGCTTGGCGGTCGCCCGCGGTCGGAAGCGGGGCCGACGGCGCGGCCGCATGGGCTGGCGTTGGTGGGGGTGGGGTATGGGGGCGAGCGGGTGCTGAAAAACAGCCATTGAAGGGGTGGATTCGGGGCTCTGCGCGCTCTTTATGCGTAGATGGGCGATCGCGAGCGGACCGAACGTCACATGCACCACGCCGCCGACCCTGCATGTGACGAACTAGCCACTGAGCGGCCAGAACCTCGAACGCGTGAACCGGAAGAGGGCGCGTGTGACGAAACGGCCGCACTCGAGCCGCTGGATCGGACAATCGCGCGACAGGCCACGTCTCAGAGCGGTCCGATCACGCGGCAGCAGTTGGCCGCCGCCGGGCTGACGCAAAGCGCCGTGAGCCGGCGGGCCGCGAAGGGTGCTCTTCATCGCGTGTATCGAGGTGTGTTCCTCGTCGGGCACGAAGCGCTGGCACCTCGCGCTCGAGAGACGGCCGCTCTCCTCGCTGCAGGAGAACGAGCTGTCATCAGTCACGCTTCGGCGGCACATCTGTGGGGGTTCGCCGCCCTCGACGACGAGGGCGTGCACGTGACAGTCGTCGGCCGGCGTCGTCGATCGAGACAGGGCTTGATCGTGCATTACGCGACTAGCCTCGACCCGCTCGACGTCCGGCGTCTCCACGGCCTCCCGTTGACCGCCCCAGCCCGCACGCTCTTCGACCTCGCGGCCACCGGCTACCCGCAACTCGAGCGCGCATTTGGCGAAGCGCACGCCCAGCGCCTAGTCACCGCGCGCGAGATCGACGACACGATCGAGCGTGCCGGACCCCGCGCCGGCACCCGCGCACTCAGGGCGCTGCAGAGCGACAACGCGTCCGGGTTCACCCGCTCGAAGGCAGAGCGCGTCCTCCGCGGCCTGCTTCGCGACGCCAACCTCCCGACGCCCCGGTTCAACGCCAAGATCGCCGGCTACGAGGTCGACGCGGTCTGGCCCGACCGGCGCCTCGTCGTCGAGGTCGACGGCTACGCCTACCACGGCCACCGCGCGCAGTTCGAGCGCGACCGCCGCAAGGATCTGGCGTTGACAGCCGCCGGCTATCGCGTGATCCGCATCTCCTGGCGCCAGCTGACACAGGAGCCATTCGCCCTCATCGCGGTCATCTCGTCGGCGCTGAGCGATAGCCGCAAGCCCGGTTAGCATCAGATGCAGATGCGCGTCCTACTCACGAACGACGACGGGATCCAGGCCGCCGGCCTGCAGACGCTGCGCCGCGCCCTGCTTCCACTTCCCGGCATCGAGCTTGCCGTGATCGCCCCTGACGGCAACCGGTCGGCGATGGCGCGCTCGATTACGACGCGTCGCCCGCTGTGGGTCGAGGAGATCGACTTCGGCGACGGCACCCATGGATACGCCACCGACGGGACGCCGGTGGATTGCGTGCGGCTGGCCCGGTTGGGGCTGATCGAGGGGTTTGAGGCGGATCTGGTCGTATCGGGCATCAACCACGGCGCGAACCTCGGCGACGACATCACGTACTCGGGAACTGTCGCCGCCGCTCTTGAGGCGATCGTCCTCGGGCTACCGGGGATCGCCGTCAGCCAGCAGTCAAACGCACTCGAGCCCGACTTCATCTCGGGAGTCGGGTTCACGTTCGACAGCGCGGCCGCGTTCACGGCGCGGCTGGTGACCGAGCTCGAGAACGTGCCGCTCCCGTCGGGCACGCTGCTGAACATCAACGTTCCAGGCGGCGAGCCCCGCGGAGTCGAAGTTGCTCGGTTGGGCAAGCGCGTCTACCGCGACGAGCTGACGCTCGTTGACGAAGGCAGCCGCGGCCGCCGCCTGTACAGGATCTACGGCGAAGCGCTGTGGGACAGCGGTGAGGTGGGCACCGACCTGGCGGCGGTGGCGGACGGCAGGATCGCCGTGACGCCGATCCACTTCGACCTCACCGACCAGGAGGGGCTGTCGGCGCTGCAGCGCTACGACCTGGCGCGGCTGATCGACGTCGCCGTCGAGGAGGTGACCGACCCGTGAGCAAGGCAGTCGACCCCGCGGAGCGCGCGGCCGAGCTGCGCCAGGTCCTCGATCACCACGGCTATCGCTACTACGTCCTCGACGACCCCGAGATCGGTGACGACCAGTACGACGCGCTGATCGACGAGCTGCGCCAGATCGAAGCCGATCACCCGGAGCTCGTCACGCCCGACTCGCCGACCCAGCGGACTGGCGGCGAGCCGGTCTCAGAGCTCGAGAAGGTGCGCCACCCCCAGGCGATGCTGTCGCTCGCTAACGCACGGTCGGGCGAGGAGCTGCGCGCGTGGATCGCGCGAATGCGCAACCACCTCGCACGCGAGGGAATCGAGGATCCCGACTTCGAGTACGTCGTCGAGCCCAAGATCGACGGGCTGGCGATCTCGCTGATCTACCGAGACGGAAGGCTGGAGCGTGGCGCCACGCGCGGGAACGGCGAGGTCGGCGAGGACGTCACTCACAACCTCCGCACGATCCCGGGGATCCCGCTGAAGCTCGACACCGACAACCCGCCACCGATGATCGAGGTGCGCGGCGAGGCCTACATGTCGCTGCCCGACTTCACCAAGCTCAACGAGCGCCGCGCCGAGGCGGGCCTGTCGACGTTCATGAACCCGCGAAACTCGGCCGCCGGGACGATCCGCCAGCTCGACCCCAAGCTCGCCGCCGACCGGCCGCTGTCGTTCTGGGCCTACGCGGTCGGGGCGACCGAGGGCATCTCGTTCGGCGCGCACTGGGATGCGCTCGAGTGGCTGCGCGAGCACCGCTTCCCGGTCCATCCCGACGTCAAGAAGCTCGGCACCGAGGACGAGGTCGTGGCCCAATGCCGGGCGTGGGAGGACCGCCGGGGCTCGCTCGACTTCGAGATCGACGGCGCCGTGGTGAAGGTAAACACGGTCGAACTGCAGCGTCGTCTCGGGGTCGTCGGCCGAGAGCCGCGGTGGGCGATCGCCTGGAAGTTCCCGCCGACGACCGCGGTCACGAAGCTCAACGACATCGGCTGGAACCCCGGCAAGTTCGGCGATCTGCACCCATTCGCGATGCTCGAGCCGGTCCATGTCGGCGGCGTGACGATCAAGC
>DASYFZ010000411.1:0-1967 GCA_036000295.1 Solirubrobacteraceae bacterium | reverse complement strand
CACCGCCGCGGGTCAGCCGCAGAGCTGCGCAGGTTCGCCGCAGGCGCCTGGCGCTCGCGGGCGCCGGCGTTGTGCTCGCGATCGTCGTAATCGTCGCTCTCACCAGCGGTGGCAGTCGGCCACGGCTGCCGCTTCCGGGAGTCGGCCGTCCTCCGAAGGCGGGCGATCCGTTCGCTTACGTGTCCGCGCGCCAGGGTGACTTCGTGGCCCGCGCGGTGGCCGGCAGCGCGCACGTGCTGTTCACCAAGAGCCCCGGCGGCGTGCTGGCGACGGCCGCCCGGGTGGCAGCCATGCGGCCGTTGATCAACGCCGCGACGGCCGGCACCGGCGTCGACCCGAGCATGGTCGAGGCGCTCGTGTTCGTCGAGAGCGCAGGCCGCAACAACGTGATCGCCGGCAACGACGCCGCCGACGCCGCCGGAATCACGCAGATCCTCGCTCAGACCGGGCAGTCGCTGCTGGGGATGCACATCGACCTCGCCCGCAGCCGCAAGCTGACCGCGCAGATCACCCGGGCCGCCGGCAACGGCCAGGCCGCCAGGATGACGCGCCTTCAGAGCCAGCGCGCCAAGATCGACGATCGCTTCAACGAGCGCCTAGCGCTCGCCGCCACGGTGCGCTACCTGCGGCTTGCCCAGCAGCGCTTCGGCCGCCCCGACCTGGCGATCGAGTCCTACCACATGGGGATCGGCAACCTGCAGCACGTGCTCGACGAGTACGACGGTGGCAAGGCGGTCCCTTACGTCCAGCTGTACTTCGACACCGCGCCCGACCACCACTCCGCCGCGTTCAACACGCTGTCGGGGTTCGGCGACGACTCCTCGCTGTACTACTGGCGGATCCTCGGGGCTGCGCAGATCATGCGCCTGTACCGCTCCAACCAGGCCGTCCTGAAGCGCCTGGCCTCGCTGCAGACGAGCACGGATTCGGCCGCACAGGTGCTCCATCCACCCGACGCGACGCGCGCGTTCGCCACACCCGACGCGCTCTACCAGGCGTACGCCGCCAAGCAGCTCCTGCCGCTGCCCTCCAACGCGCGCGCGCTCGGCCTGGCCTACGCGCGGGACATGGGCTCGCTCGCCAAGAGTGTCGGCGCGAGCCCGGCCGCTTACCGTGGGCTGCGCACGTCCGCGCTCGACATGCTGATCGAGCTTGCGGCCCGGGTGCGGGCGCTGTCGGGCGGCGCCGCCCCGCTGCTCGTCGACAGCACCGTGATCGACGGGCGCTACGAGCAGAAGCTCGGGGGCAGCGATCCGGCCCCGACGACCGGCTACACGTTCACGATCGCCCGCCGCTACGTGCGCCGCTCGCAGGCGGTGGCCTTCCAGGCGATGCTCGACCGCCTGCAGGCGCTGAACCTGATCGCGTGGGAGCGCTTCTCAGGAGTGATCGAGGTGACCGTGGCGTCTAACGCGGCGCACGCGATTGTGGACGGACCATGAGCAGGCGCTGGTAGGTTCCCGCCGATGACCGACGCCGCCCGCACCCCCGACGAGCTGCTCGAGGGGCTTCCCGACTTCCCGTTTCAGTCGTCCTACCGCGAGCACGAGGGCCTGCGGCTCGCGCACCTCGACGAGGGCGAAGGCCCTCCGGTCGTGTTCTTCCACGGCGAGCCGACGTGGTCGTTTCTGTGGCGCAAGGTGCTGCCGCCGGTGCGAGACGCGGGCTATCGCTGCATCGCTCCCGACCTGCCGGGCTTCGGGCGCTCTGACAAGCCCCTCGACCTCGGTTGGTACAGCTACGACCGCCACACGGAGGCGATGCTTGCGTTGTTCGAGGAGCTCGACCTGCGCGGCGCCACCGTCGTCGTCCACGACTGGGGCGGAGCGATCGGGCTGCGCGTGGCGGCCGAGATGGCCGATCGCGTCGACCGGATCGTGGCGCTCGACACGGGCCTGTTCACCGGCCACCAGCACATGAACGAGGCGTGGATGACCTTTCGCGCGTTTGTCGAGCGGACCGAGGAC
>DASYFZ010000339.1:0-2234 GCA_036000295.1 Solirubrobacteraceae bacterium | reverse complement strand
CATCAGCAGGTCGGACTGCTCGGTCTTGGTGGGCATCCCGGTCGACGGCCCGGCGCGCTGGACGTCGACGATGATCATCGGCAGCTCCAGCGCGACCGCCAGGCCGATCGTCTCGGACTTGAGATCCATGCCCGGGCCGCTTGTCGCGGTGACGCCGAGCCGGCCGCCAAACGCGGCGCCCAGCGCCATCCCGGCGGCGGCGATCTCGTCCTCGGCCTGGATCGTGCGCACGCCGAAGCTGGTGTGGCGCGACAGCTCGTGCAGCAGCTCGGAGGCGGGGGTGATCGGGTAGCTGGCAAGCAGCAGCGGCAGCCTGCTGCGCACACTCGCGGCAACCAGGCCGAGCGCCAGCGCCGTCGTGCCGTTGACGTTGCGGTAGGTGCCCGGCAGCACGTCGGTCGCAGGGTTGACCCGGTACTGCACGTCGAGCAGCTCGGTGGTCTCGCCGAACGACCAGCCGGCGTTGAACGCCGCCAGGTTCGCTTCCAGGACCGCGGGCTTGCGCCCGAACTTCTGCTCCATCCAGCGCTTGGTGACGTCGGTCGGCCGGCCGTACAGCCACGACAGCACGCCGAGCGCGAACAGGTTCTTGGCGCGCCCGGCGTCGCGCGTGGACGCGTCCTCGATCCCCTCGACGGCCTTGGTGGTCAGGCTCGTCATCGGGATCCGGTGCAGCCGGTAGGCGCTAAGCGACGCGTCCTCGAGCGGGTTGGCGCTGTAGCCGGCCTTCTCGAGGTTGCGCTTGGTGAACGCGTCCTCGTTGACGATGATCGTCGCGCCGCGCTCGAGCTCGGGGAGGTTGGCCTTCAGCGCGGCCGGGTTCATCGCGACCAGCACGTTCGGCGCGTCCCCCGGCGTCAGGATGTCGCGCGAGGCGAAGTGGATCTGAAATGCAGATACGCCGGCGAGCGTGCCGGCGGGCGCGCGGATCTCGGCGGGGAAGTTCGGCAGCGTCGCCAGGTCGTTGCCCAGCACCGCGGTCGCGTCGGTGAACCGGCTGCCGGCCAGCTGCATGCCGTCGCCGGAGTCGCCCGCGAAGCGGATCACAACCCGCTCGCGCTCCTCAATCGTCTTGGTCATGCCCTCGTACCTTCCGCGTCTTGCGCCTGACTCACCCGATTACCGATTGTAAGCGGGCGGCTGGACGGGCTGTGATTGGTACACGCGCGGGGCTTCAAGGTGACAGGTCCGGCGGCACCTCGGGCCGCTCGCGCGGGTCGATGCCGTCGACGTTCCAGTACCGCCCGACCTCGGCGAGGTAGTCGTCGCGCGCGGCGTCTCCGTCCCGGGTCAGCCCGATCCGGGCGATCGTGCGCTGGCCGCCCTCATAGTCGCCGTAGATCAAGTCGACGGAGATCCTCGATCCGGTCCGCATCGCGGAACGGATCGGCTCGTAGTCGGGATCCGATCGGTCGCGGATCGCGCCCTGCCAGTAGCCCGTCTCGCCAGCAGGGATGTAGATGTCGCGCTGCTGCCTGCGGAACTCGTCGGTCGACGGCGGCTGGTTGCCGGTCTGCTGTGCGACCTCGATGCGCCATCCATGGATCAGCGCCAGCCCGTTGCCGCCGTTGCGAACGCCGATCGCCAGGTACAGGTTCTCGCGCTGCAGCTCGATCGTGCCGGCGTGCCCGCGAACGTGGATCAGCACTCCGTCGCCGAAGCGGACCGGCTGCTCGGCATCGTCGGCGTGCGTCGGGATCAGGATCGGGCGCTGCCCGGCGAGCAGCGACCGCTCGGCCAGTCGCGTCGACCGGCTGGCCGACTTGACCGAGCTGAACGTCGCGAAAGCGAGCACGAGCGTGCCGCCCGCGGTCGCCAGCGACGAGATCGTTACCCAGTCCGCCATCCCGGCGATCCTAGCCGGGGCGCGCGGGTGCGCCGTGGGAGAGCTGAGGGCCGGCCGGCCCTCCTGTGTTGGCCGTTAGGCCTTGTTGACGTTGATGGCCTTCGGACCCTTGGGGCCGGCCTCTTCCTCGTAAGAGACCTTCGCGCCCTCGGCCAGCGACCGGTAGCCGTCTACGTTGATGTTCGAGTGATGGACGAAGAGGTCGCGGCTTCCCTCGTCTGGCGTGATGAAGCCAAACCCCTTCTCGTCACTGAACCATTTGACTGTTCCAGTAGGCATGACTGACTCCTCCGTAGCTTGAAGTGCTGCTGCCGGAGGTTTTGCGGTTCGACACGTACCCCGGGGCCTGCACCAGCTGTGTTCGCCATCCGAACACTCGGACGGCCTT
>DASYFZ010000338.1:0-6146 GCA_036000295.1 Solirubrobacteraceae bacterium | reverse complement strand
TTCAGCGAGCGCCAGCTTCAGCGGCGTTTCCTCGCTGCGGTCGGGTACGGCCCCAAGATGCTGCAGCGCGTGCTGCGCCTGCGCAGGTTCCTCGCCACAGCCAAGTTCGACGTCGCCCTCAGCGGCCTCGCTGCGGCCGCGGCCGGTGCGGGCTACGCCGACCAGGCCCACCTGACGCGCGAGTGCCGCGCGTTGACCGGCCTCACCCCGGGGCAGCTCGTCACGGATCGCAATCGGCGCTAGCTCACGCGCTCGTGGGCCTGCTGCGGAGCGAGCGCGTCGCCGGAGCGCGGTGCGCCACGAAGACCTCGCGCGTCTGATCGAGGATGCAGATTGTTGACAATCATCGTCGGCGTGCGTACGGTGACTCGCGCGCACGCCGACAACGAGTCTGGAGCACCCATGGGCCTCACCAGCACCCCGCAGGTTCCTTCGATCTCGCCGCCGCCGACCGATGAGCTTCGCGCCGCGGCGCGCGAGAGCCTCGAGCGCTGCGGCGTCGCTCTCGCCGCCCCGGCCGGTCCGCACGTCACCGCACGCACGCCGATCACTGGGGAGCACCTGTTCGACGTCGACGCCGCCGACCGCACGCAAGTCGAGTCGGCCATCGCGGAGGCGAAGGCCGCCTTCCGCCAATGGCGAGTCGTCCCCGCCCCGGTTCGTGGGGCGCTCGTCAAGCGCCTCGGCCTGCTGCTCGCCGAGCACAAGGCCGACGTCGCCAAGCTGATCACGCTGGAGGCCGGAAAGATCCCCTCCGAGGCGCTGGGCGAGGTGCAGGAGATGATCGACATCTGCGACTTCGCTGTCGGCCTGTCGCGCCAGATCGGCGGGAGCACGATGCCGTCCGAGCGCCCCGGCCATCGGCTGATGGAGACGTGGCACCCGCTCGGCGTGGTGGCGGTGATCTCGGCGTTCAACTTCCCGGCCGCCGTGTGGTCCTGGAACACCGCCGTTGCGCTCGTGTGCGGCGACGCCGTCGTCTGGAAGCCGTCGCCGCAGACGCCCCTCACGTCTCTGGCATGCGCGGCGCTGCTCGACCGGGCGGTGTCAGAGTGCGAGGCGCCGGCGGCCGTGCACCGGCTTGTCGTGGCCGACGCGGAGGCCGGCCAGGCGCTCGTCGACAGTCCCGACGTCGCGTTGGTGAGCGCCACGGGCTCGGAGCGGATGGGCGCCCAGATCGCGCCGCGTGTTGCGGCGCGCCTGGGGCGCCTGCTGCTCGAGCTCGGCGGTAACAACGCCGCGATCGTGGCGCCGTCGGCGGACCTGGACCTCGCCGCCCGCGGTGTCGTCTTCGCCGCCGCCGGGACCGCCGGTCAGCGCTGCACGACGATGCGGCGTGTGATCGCTCATGAGCGCGTCGCCGATGAGCTGCTCGGGCGGCTGCAAGCCGCGTACGGACGCCTTCCGATCGGCAGCCCGCTGGATGACGGCACGCTGGTCGGACCGCTGATCTCCGAGCACGCCTACCGCGCCATGCAATCGGCCCTGGACGAGGCCGCCAGTCAGGGTGGCGAGCTGCTCGCCGGCGGCGGCCGGCGCGAAGCGGTCGGATACGACAGCGCGTACTACGTGGAGCCGGCCTTGGTGCGGATGCCCGCGCAGACCGAGGTCGTGCGCCGGGAGACGTTCGCCCCGATCCTCTATGTCATGACGTATTCCGAGCTGTCGGACGCGATCGCGATGCACAACGATGTTCCGCAGGGACTGGCGTCGAGCATCTTCACCGGCGATCAGCGCGAGGCCGAGCGGTTCATCGCCGCGGACGGCTCGGACTGCGGGATCGTCAACGTCAACATCGGCACGTCCGGAGCCGAGATCGGCGGCGCCTTCGGAGGTGAGAAGACAACGGGCGGCGGGAGGGAATCGGGGTCGGATGCGTGGCGCGCGTACATGCGCCGTGCCACCAACACGATCAACTATTCCGACGAGCTTCCGCTGGCACAGGGCGTGAGCTTCGGATGACGAGGCTCGCTCCGCTCCCCGCCTCCGCCTCCGTCGTGATCGTCGGCGGCGGCGTGATCGGGTGCAGCGCCGCCTTTCATCTGGCCGAGGCCGGCGTCGACGTCGTCCTGCTCGAGCGCGACCAGCTCGGCAGCGGCTCCACCTGCCGAGCCGCGGGTGGCGTACGCGCACAGTTCTCCGACGCGCTGAACATCGAGATCGCCCAGCGGAGCCTGCGGGCGTTCCGCGACTTTGCAGACCGACCAGGCTGGGAGATCGACTTCAAGCAGGTGGGCTACCTGTTCGTCCTCAGCGAGGAGTCGGACGTGGCGGAGTTCGAGCACAACGTCCAGTTGCAGAACGACTACGGCGTACCATCTCGGATCCTGTCGGCCGCGCAGGCGCGCGAGCTCTGCCCGCTGCTGGAAGGCGACGACATCCTCGCGGCGGCCTTCTCGCCCGAGGACGGGCACCTGACGCCCGAAGCGGTCGTTCAGGGCTATGCGTACGGCGCCCGGGCGCTTGGCGCCCACCTCCGCGTCGGCTGCGAAGTGCTCGACATCACCAGGTCGGGCGGCGAGATCACCGAGGTCATCACCACGCACGGCGCGATCCGCACCGGCACCGTCGTCTGTGCTGCGGGCGCCTGGTCTCGCAGCTGCGGCGAGATGGTGGGCGTCGAGCTGCCCGTCACGCCACTTCGCCGCCAGGTGCTGTTCACCGAGCCGATCAGTGACCTGTCGCCGCATCTGCCGATGACGATCGACTTCGCCTCGAGCTTCTACTTTCACCGCGAGGGGCCCGGCGTGCTGCTGGGCATGTCTGACCCGGACGAGAAGCCCGGCTTCGTCACCGAGACGTCCGACGACTGGATCCCGCGCCTGATCGAAATCGCGTCGCGACGCGCGCCGCGGATTGCCGAAGCCGGCATTCGCGGCGGTTGGGCCGGCCTCTACGAGATGACCCCCGACCACAACGCGATCATCGGCGAGGCTGGCGGCGTCTCGCGCTTTCTGTACGCGACCGGCTTCTCGGGGCACGGCTTTCTGCAGGGCCCGGCGGTCGGCGAGATCGTCCGCGACCTGGTGCTGGAGCGCCCGCCACCGGTCGACGTCGGCCCGCTCGGCGTCGAGCGATTCGATGCCGCCGAACTCAGACCCGAATACAACGTCGTCTAGCCGATGAGCACTGTCGAGCGCCTGCCCTTTCGCTCGCGCGGCCCGGCTCCGTCAAACACCGAGGTCGTCGCGGACGCGCTGCGCGAGGCGATCGTCAAGGGCTGGCTGGCACCCGGAGAGCGCATCAAGGAGATTCCGCTCTCCGAGCAGCTCGGAGTCTCGCGCGGACCGATCCGCGAGGCTCTGCGGCTGCTCGCGCACGACGGGCTCGTGACGATCATCCCCAACCGTGGCGCGATCGTGCCGACGCCCACGTCCGCCGACGTGCTCGAGGTCTACGCGATGCGCTCAGCGCTCGGTTCGCTCGCGTTGCGCAAGCTGATGCTCGGAGACGCCCAGCTTCCCGTAGCCGCGCTCGAGCGCGAGCTTGCCCGCTTGCAACGGGCCGTCGCGCGCAACAAGGCATCGCAAGCGGCCGATGGCGACCTGGCTTATCAGTCGGCGATCGTCGCCGGCGCCGGGCTTCCGCGCGTCGCCCGCCAGTTCGATCAGCTGACGTGGCAGGTGCGGATCTTCATCGGCACCAGGGGCTTGCGCTTCGACGACAAGCTGCCACTGATGCTCGGCGAAATCCGCGAGCTGCATGGGGCGATCGCCGGCCGGGAACCGGGCAGGGCCGAGCGACTGTGGCGTGAGAAGTTCGAGCGCTGGGTTCGGGACTTCATGGATCAGATGGCTGAGGAATTTGACCGGCCTCTGTGGGTTGCGCTGACGAACGGCGGCCTACACGGATGAGCTCGATGCGATTGCCTCGCAGCGCATCGACGGTCAGCTGAAAGTCGTCGACGGCCAACGTCTCGCCCGGCTTCGGGACGTGCCCGAGCGTGTCGAGCACCAGTCCTCCGATCGAGTTGTAGGCGTCGCTGTCGCTTTCGAGCGCGATCCCATGGTCGCGCAGGTCGCCCAGCGGCACATCGCCCTGGACCAGCCACTGCCCGTCGGCGAGCCTGCGGATTGGCTCTGTCGATGGATCAGTCTCGTCGGCGATCTCGCCCACGATCTCCTCGACGATGTCCTCGATCGCGACGATACCCGCGGTCCGCCCGTACTCGTCGATCACTACCGCGAATGAGTTGCGCGTGTGGCGAAGCTCGGCGAGCAGGGTGTCGAGCGGCTGGCTTTCGGGCACGATCAGCGCGTCGAGCACCGTGCCGGCGATGCTCGCCGTGGGGCCTTCGGAAAGGATCAGGCCGAGCAGCGAGTTGGCGTGGATCACCCCCTTGATCCGATCGGGGTTCGAGTCCTCGGTAACGAGCAGGCGCGTGTGTCCCGACCGGATGCACAGCTTCGAGGCGGTCTCGGCGTTCTCGTCGATGCCGACAGTCACGACGCGGTGGATCGGCGTCATCACCTGGCGCGCCTCCTGTTCGTGAAGCTCGAATACGCCCGACAGCATCAGCGCCTCCTCCGGGTCAAGCTGCCCGCCGCGAAGCGACTGGTTGATCAGCAGGCGCAGGTCCTCGGGTGTGCCGCCCTCCATGAACGCGACGGACGGGTCGACGCGGAGCAATCGGAGGATCGCATTCGACGCGCCGTTCAACGCGGTCACGAATGGCCCGAACGCCCTCGTGAACCAGTGGAGCGGCCGCGCGACTGTCACGGCCATCGCCTCGGCCCGCGAGAGCGCGAAGATCTTCGGCACCTGTTCGCCGATCGTGATGTGCAGCGCGGTCGTCAGCACGTAGGCGATCGTCAGGCTGATCGCGAGCGCCACGCCGTGGGACACCGCACCGCCCAGCCACGGGTGAATTAGATTCGCGACCGCGGGCTCGCCGAGGAAGCCGATGCCGATCGAAGCGAGTGTCACCCCGAGCTGACACGCAGAGAGGTACTCGCTGATCTCGTCGATCTCGTGCACCGCCAGCCGCGCGCGGGCGTCTCCTTTGGCCGTCTCCTCCAAGCGCGACCTACGGGCGCGCACGAGCGCGAACTCGGCCGACACGAAGAACGCATTGACGAGGATCAGGACCAGGACTCCGACCAGCAGGGCGACGGTCATCAGCCTGAGGATGGCAGGATGCGGTGCATGGGCAAGCGAGACGGGATGCCGTGGCGCGCCCGCGCCGCGATGACGGCTTCGGAGTTCGCGAACAAGCGCGGCGTGTACCTGGGGAAGCGCTCGACGAAGGTGCACGTGGCGCTGTACCGCCGATCGAATGGCAGGCTCGGCGGCCATCTACCCGGTTGGCCGGCGGCACGGATTCTGCTGCTCGACCACGTCGGCGCGAGGACCGGGCGCAGGCGAACGTCGCCGCTGATGTACCACCGGGACGATGACAGCGTCGCCGTTGTGGCGTCCAAGGCCGGCCAGCCGTCAAACCCGGCGTGGTTTCACAACCTCAAGGCCAACCCCGACGCGACGATCCAGATCGGCCGCGAGGTCCGCAACGTCCGCGCTCGCGTCGCCACCGACGCCGAACGGGAGCGCCTGTGGCCCAAGTTCGTCGCGTTCTATCCCGGCTACGAGTTCTTTCAGCGCAACGCGAAGGCCCGGAAGATCCCGATCGTGATCCTCGACCCGCGCGCGTGACGTGTTCCTGCTCCTGACGGGCGCCAGCGGTGCGGGCAAGTCGACGGTGCGCCGCCTGATTGCCGCCGAGCTGGCGCCGGACACCGAGTGCGTCGAGCTCGGTCAGGTCGTCAGCTTCCCGCCGGTACCCACAATCGCCTGGCGACAGCAGGCCGCGGAGGCGGTCGTGCAGCGGGCGTTGGCGCTCCAGGCCGAGGGCCGGCATCTGCTGCTAGCCGGCGATCCAGTCGCCGCCGGCGAGGTCGTCGCCGCGCCTTCGGCTCACGATCTCGACGCCGTCGCGGCTTGTCTGCTCGACGTCAACCCCGACGTTCAGGCGTCGCGTCTCGCCCAGCGCGGCGACGACCCTCGCCTGCTCGCCGACCACATCGCGTTCGCGGAGTGGATGCGCGCGCACGCGCGAGATCCCTCGCACATGCCGCACGTGCTGAGCACGGGCGGATGGGATGCGATGCGGTGGGAGCGGCTCACGAACCTCGCCGCGACCGACGGCGGCT
>DASYFZ010000257.1:0-2369 GCA_036000295.1 Solirubrobacteraceae bacterium | reverse complement strand
CCCTGGGAAGAGCATGTACCACCACGCGGTGTCGAAGATCCCACTGGCCGAGGCAATCATCTGACCCCAGCTTGCCGTCGGCGGCTGGACCCCCACGCCCAAGAACGAAAGCGCCGCCTCGTAAAGAACATTGGTCGGCAGCACCAATGACGTGTAGACAATGATCGGAGCAACTAGGTTGGGGAGAATCTCCTTTCGCATGATCCGGGCGTCCGACGCGCCAAGCGATCGGGCCGCGTCGATGAACTCCTTCTCGCGCAGCGACAGCACCTGGCCGCGCACAATCCTCCCGATGTACGGCCAGGACGACAGCGCGATCACGACGATCAGCGTCGGCACCCCCGGAGTGATCAGCCCCCCGAGGCAGCCCTTGCCTAGCGAGCACGCCGACGCGAGGCCGATCGCAAGCAGCAGGATCGGGAAGGCCAGGACGATGTCCATCAGCCGCGCCAGCAGCGAGTCGACCCAGCCGCGGAAGTAGCCGGCGGCCGTTCCGACCACGGTACCGACGAGCACAGCGATGCCTGTTGCGATGAACGCAACCTCGAGCGAGATCCGCGCGCCGTAGATCGTCCGGGCGAGGATGTCGCGGCCGAGTTCGTCGACGCCAAATGGATGCGCGGCGGTCGGACCGAGGGGCTGGCCGAACGCGTCGAGCGAGTTGAGGTTCTGCTGGTTTGGCCCGGTGACTCCGACCAGCTTGACCACCAACGGCGCGAAGATCGCCACCAGGATCAGCACGACGATGAAACCGAGCGACACCATCGCGACGCGATCGGCGCGAAAACGGCGCCAGAACAGCTGCAGCGGCGACCTCGCTGTGATCTCACCGCCGGGACTAAGTTCGATGCTGAAGGGAGCGGCAGCCTCTTCGGCGAGCAGTTCGGACGTGCCGATGCTCATGCCCTATCCCAATCTGAACGCGACATCCTTGAGTCCTCCTCCAGCCGACTCCCAGCCGTGGAATACCACAACCGGGTGCTCATGTCACTTCGTCCTAACCCGCCCGCAACGATCAAGTTGCCCAGATACAAAGAGCTCTGGGCAACGCCTGAGCGACGGCCGGATAACCTCAGACGGCTGCCGCCCTCGTAGCTCAATGGATAGAGCACGCGCCTCCTAAGCGCGGGATGCAGGTTCGATTCCTGCCGGGGGCAATGCCGGTGATGCGCGCCGCGCCAGTCGCTCTCCCGCGAGGCGACCGTCCGTCCCGTATGGTCACGGCGAGGCACGCTACCAAAAACATCTTGCGGCGCGGTACACACACGGGCTGCCGGTTAGATCGCGTGCTAGCGTCCGCCCCTCGCCGTCTCCGAGATCGCGTTCGACGCATGTTTGAGATCGGACTGAAGCGGGGCGGCGTCCCGACCCGCCGCTGACACATTCGTGGCCAATCCGACGTTAGAACAGCACCCGGCTGAGCCGCCGCCGGCGCAGGCATCGCGCGACGATCGCCGCCTCGGCGATCTCGTCCGCAGGCGACCCGAGCCGCTGATCGCGATCGCGGTGCTGCTGCTCGCAGTGCTGTTCGTGGTGTGGGCGCGGACGCGGCCGGGCTATGACCCGTACGGCTGGCTGGTGTGGGGCCGCCAGACCCTAAGGGGAGCACTCGACACCAACGCGGCGCCGTCGTGGAAGCCGCTGCCCTACCTGTTTACGCTGCCGTACGCCCTGGTCGGCCACTACCAGTTGTGGCTGTGGATGATCACCTCGGTCGCGATCTCACTCAGCGGCGTCGTGTTCGCGGCCCGGATCGCCTACCGGTTGACCGACGCGCCGCCCGAGCGCCGCTGGGCGGCATACGTCGCCGGGGCATTCGCCGGCCTGGCGCTGCTCGGAATCACCGACTACTTCCACTACGTGCTCAGCGCGCAATCCGATCCGCTGATCGCGTCCCTTTGCCTGGGAGCGATCGACTGCCATCTCTCGCGACGGCCACGCTGGGCGTTCGCACTGCTCGTCCTCGCGTCGCTCGGGCGTCCCGAGGTGTGGCCCTTCATCGCCGCTTATGCGATCTGGGCCTGGCTGCGGGTGCCGCCGATGCGGTGGCTCGTGGTGGCGGGAGCGGTCGTCGTGCTCGCGCTGTGGTTCGGGATCCCGGGCCTCACATCGAACAGCTTCTTCCAGGCAGGTAGCCACGCGCTCGGCTCGGGGCGCGCGATCCACGGCAACAAGGTCACGGGCATCATCAGTCGCTTCGTCGGCCTGCACGAGACTGGACTGGAGCTGATGGCGCTGCTGTCGGTTGTGCTCGCTGTGATCCGCCGCGACCGCACGACCCTGGCGCTGGCGGCCGCCGCGGTGCTTTGGGTGATCGTCGAGATCGCGTTCGCGCTGCATGGCTGGCCGGGGGTGCCCCGGTACATGTT
>DASYFZ010000255.1:0-7124 GCA_036000295.1 Solirubrobacteraceae bacterium | reverse complement strand
ATCGGTGGCTCGGCACTGCTCGCGCTCGGGCTGATCGACCGACCCACGCGCGACGTCGACGTCGTTGCGCTCCGGGAGGCCGGCGTGCTGACCAAGGCCAAGCCGCTACCGCCTGGACTGGTCGCGGCGGGGGCTCGCGTGGCACGTGATTCGGGCTCCCGCCAGACTGGCTCAACGCTGAGCCAGCGGACCTGATGGATTTTGGGCTGCCGGCCGGGTTTCTCGATCGCGCCGAAACGCGGACGTTCGGTCAGGCGCTGACCGTCCATTTCGCCTCTCGTGTGGATCAGATCCACTTTCAAGCGCTACGCGCTCGTCGACCAGGGCCCGGGCAAGCACGAGCAGGACCTCCACGCGCTCCAGCCGACACACGATGAGCTCGTCCAGGCGGCACGGTGGAGCAGGACGCACGATTCGTCCGACGGTTACCGACAGATGCTCGAAGAAGCGCTCAAGTACCTGGGAGTTCGGGATGCAGATCTCGGAGCTTAGGAACGTCGTCCAGACGCGGTCGCTCGAATTCGTCTGGGATCAGTGGGCTCAGATGGGGGTCCTCGCGACGAGCCGGCGACAGGACGAATGGGCCGCCGACCCGGAGGCGCTGTTGTTGGTCACGCTCGAGGTCGGCCGTTACGACGCCCGTCTGTTCGAAGAGGTATCGGACTGGATGGTCCGCAACGAGCGGCTGATGAGCGTCCGACGATTGCGGAACCTCTGCCGTGACGAGACCGACGAAGCGCTCGCCGACGCCTTCCTAACGTCGGTGGCGCGCTGGCGGCCGCGGCCGCGCCTCGCCGGACACCAGCCCGCGCCGCGGCTCGAACCATCGCGAGGGGAGCCATTCTTCCGCGACTCCACCGTGCCGATACGGCGAACGCCGGACGCGGGCTTCCTGAAGCACGGATGGCTGAAGCCGGAGACCGAGCCGAGCGGTAAGTCGCAGGCCCCGGACCTGCTCGCTCCGATCAACTTTGCGTTCAGGCTTCGTGAGATCCTCGGCGTCGGCGCTCGCGCCGAGGTCGTGCGATTCCTGTTGACCGTCGACGCGCCGCGGCTCTCGACCCAGGCCGTCGCCGATTCGGCGGGCTTTGCCAAGAGAAACGTCCAGGAGGCTCTGACTTCGCTGCACGCAGCCGGCGTCATCAACGGCTCGACGCTCAGCAACCAGCACCGGTACGGCATCGACGGCGACACATGGGCGCAGCTACTCGGCCTCACCCGACTCCCGGAGTACCGCGATTGGCCGCGGCTCCTCCACGCCCTGCGCCGGCTCGTCCGGTGGCTCGGCGACGAACGACTCGACGAGCTGTCGGATTACATGCTCGCCAGCGCGGCCCGCACCTTGGCGGACGACATCGCACAGGATCTGGCGTACGCGGGCGTGCGTATCCAAGCGGACGGCCGGCCCGGGGAGGCCTACTGGCAGACGTTCGCGGAGATGACAGCTGCGGCGCTCGACGCGCTGGTATAGCCCGGACCGAGTGACCCCGAACCAGCCCTCCGACACCCTCCTCGCCTTCCTCGTTGGCGGGCGCCCACGGTGTGCCCTTCGGATCAGCTGAACGCCGTGGCCGGCATTGCCAATTCGGCGCGGAGGCCATCGACGTCGGGCGCCGGTCGGCCGTGGCGTGCGAGTCGATCGGCGTCGTGCTCGAGCTCACGCAGCATCGCTTCCAGCCACGGCTTGCGTCGTTCGCTGCGCGCCGCCTGCCGCGGCGTCATGCCGCCAAGCGCCGGAAGCTTCTGATCGGGCCAATGCCGTCGCCAGGCCTCGTTTCCCTCCTCCGAGCTCGAACCGGGAAGGACGGAGCCGAGATGGGGCAGCGCCATGTCCTGGGCTGGGTCGATCACGAGCTTCGCGACTACGTCAGGCGCGCCCCCAACGTCGGCGAGCAGGCTCAACAATCGGTCGAAGCGTTCGCGCGAGTTGACATCGATCTCGAGCGTGCCATCGCCGATCGAGATCGATCCACGCAACCAGCGCTGCGGTCCTTCGGACTCAGCCGCGAGTGCTGGATCTTCGCCTTGCTCCTTCAGCCAAGCTCTGAGTTCGGCGAGAGACGTCTCGCGCTCCATCGCGTCGAGCTCGCGCCCCCACCACTTGATCGCCCCGTCTTCGACGTCGAACTCGGGATGGTCCGCCAACCGGGCGGTCACCTCAAGACCATCGTTGACGGCAACGGTCGCCTTGATCAGAACAGTCGGGTGCTTGTCGGTGTTGACCAGCTTGGGCTGCGCGTTGCGCATCTCGGCGATGTATGCCAGTAGCTGTGGGATTCCGCTGCCGATCACCATGCTCACGAACCGCGAGACCTCAGGCGAGCTCGGATCCGAGAGCGACGCAAGCACGCCGTGTGGCTGGACCATGTCGCTCCCGCGGGGACGACGCAGGGGCGTCCCGCTCGCGCTGGACACCACCTTGTAGGACAGCTCCTCGACAAGCTCAGCTGACTCATCGGCCTCGCCAGGGCGCAGGAGGATCAGGTCGGCGGCTGGACGCCAGGTTCCATCGATCGCAACGAGCCCGCCGAGCAGCACGCTCCAGCGGCTTGCGCGCGCCAACAGCTCTGCCGGGAGCGCGGCGTAGCGTGAGACACCGGTCACCAGCTCGGTTAGCCACACCCCTGGTTCTGCAATCGGCTCGCGCACCTGCCACAGACCGTAGGAGCAGTTCTCAAGCCAGCGGCGAGCTTGCGCCGCCTGCCGGCTCGGCGTCGAGGGATCGCCTGCAAACGACGCGAGCGGCGAGTCCGGATCGAACCGTGCCAGCTGCCCGGGTTCCGGGTCCAAGTCCTCGGCGCCGATCAGCCACGCGTGCCGGGCACCAATCCGCGTCACCTCGCCCGCGTCGGCAACCGGTTCGCCGCAGATCGTCGAGGCCTCCAGACACCGCCGGACATCGTCCGCCACAGCGGCGCGCAACACTGGCTCGCCGTCGACGTAGCGCTCGATGGCGATCTGGAGTTGCGTCAGTTCCGATCGGTCATCGAAGCGTGCGATCGCCGCGGCCTCGGCGGGCTGGCAGCACTCTAGCCACGGACGGTCCGACCAGCACGGGCATTCGTCTGGCAGATGCTCATCGTCGGGCCCGGCGGATGCTCTCTGCCAGGCGAGCATCAGGGCGGCGGCGCGGATCGCCTCGAGGTCGTCGTCCTGCGGGTCGTCGAGATGGAGTTCCTCGACGATCGAGAGTGCATCGGCCGCCCGGCCGAGGCGTACGAGGTGGTCGGCGAGCGTTACGCGGTTCGCATCGTCGTCGGTCAGTGCCAGCGCACGGTCCAGCAGCTGGCTTGCCATCCGATCGTCGCGGTCGAGATGGGCCGCGACGTCGGCCGCAAACGAAAGGGCGCAGACGCTGTCTGGTGAGAGCTCTGTCACCGCTTCGGAGACCTCGCGGGCGCGCTCGGTCGAACCGGCGACGATGAAGAATCGCGAGATCCCCGCCGGCACTGCGCCGGCGCCGAGTCGCTCGATGATCAGCTCTGCTGAGCGCCGTGGTGGAGTGTCGGCTCCGAACAGCTCCTCGAGCCGTTGTTCGGCGGCCCGCTGAGCGACAGCGTCTCGGCGCGATTCGCGTGAGGCCTTAGCCCGCGCTTGGCGCTTGGCGCGCGTGTTGCTCTTCGATGCTCGGCGTGTCTTCGACATTGCCGCAACGTAGCGCCGCCGTCGGATTCCTCTGTGCGCCAAAGACGGAAATTCCGCACTTACTGATGTCCGTGTACGCGCCGTGAGCCTCGCCTCCGAAGTTCGTCGTCATCGCTCGCTCCAACGGCGCGGCGGCGGCGCCTCGAGAATCCAGGGCACGTCTCGGCAGCGATCGAGGACGGGAGCGAACAGCGGTTCGTCGGCCTCCCTCAACGGAAGGTGATGGCCGTCGTCGTCGAGCGAGCTGAGGTGCACCTGGTGGAGCCGGCTGCCGAAGCGGTCGAGCAGTTCGGTGGCGGCGTTCATCGACGGATCGATCGAGTGAGCGTGCGCGACGTCCAAGCAGAAGCTGGCGTCTGGCAGAGCTGCGAAGAACGGTTCCAGCTCGGCGGCGATGCGGCCGCTGTCCTTGCGGAAGTCCATGTTCTCGAGCGTCAGGCGGTTCCCGAGGGCGCGACACGAGTCGAGGTCGATCTCGGCGTTGGGATGCACCACGATCGAGCACACCCGGGGCGGAAGTTCGTGGAGCAGGGAGTGCCCGCGGATCGTGTCGATCCCCTTGACGGGCGCGTGGACGCTGACGTAGTGGAACGGGAGACGCGGCTGGAGCGCAGGTAGGCCACGAGGCCAGGCCAGCTCGTCGCCCGACAGCGCCGACAGCTCGACGGCGATGCTCGACACCCGCAATGCCTGATCGACAAGTCTGGGCCAGGAAACTCGAGATGAGGCGAACACGCCGGTAGAGACCCGATCCGGTCGTGGTCAACGAGCTGCGGTGGCACTCGATCACCGTAACGGCGGCCGCCGACGGCGACACCACGGGCAGCCAGGACCTCTGAAGGTTGCCTCGTTCGGGATGTTTGCTGGGCCAGCAAACATCCGGAAACAGGAAACGGTCGCGCGAGTGCGTGGCGCGGCAGACCGTCACGGACGGTGACCGAGGACGACGCCATCGAGCGCGTTCCTCGCGCGCACAGGCGTGCGTGCGCATGATGCGAAATCAAGCACTTTTGCGCAATAAGACGCCCCTGAAGGAGGCTGCCGAGCCGTTCGGCCGCGGGAAGCGTTCGCGCGCTCTCACGTGCTCGCTCGCCAGCGATCGCGGCCACGTCCGGCTCGATATACGCCTCCTTCTCGAGCCAGCCGACGAGCTTGCCGGTGACCGTGCCGGCGGCTTTGAGCAGCTCTTGGCCGACGATC
Organism: Solirubrobacteraceae bacterium; assembly: GCA_036000295.1. GTDB lineage: Bacteria > Actinomycetota > Thermoleophilia > Solirubrobacterales > Solirubrobacteraceae > Palsa-465. The sequence goes on along the minus strand of DASYFZ010000255.1, from coordinate 2,279 downwards.
ACCTTGCGCACCTTGAAATAGCCGAGGAACTCGCCGAGATGCGGCGGGATCTCCTGCGGGCCGAACAGATGACAGAACGCCTCCTCATCGCCAGCGTCGAACGCCTTCTGCCAGCGCTTGGCGTCAGCGGCGCTCAGCGAGGAATATGCGTACGCGTTCAAGCTGTTGCACAGCAGCCGGATCACGTCCGCGTAATTGCGGTACGTCCGCTCAGACAGCCGCAGTCGCTGGTCGCGCAGGAACACCTCGAGAACGTGATCGATCGTCTCCGGCTGCGGCATCGCGGCGCACAATCTACCCGCGGCCTTCCGTCACCGCGACGTGACGGAAGGCCGTCGGCGACGTCCGCGAGCGCCCCTACGCTGCCCGTGATGCTGCGAGGCGGTGACGAGGCGTTCGAGGACCTGGCGGGGCTTGGTGATGCCGATGAGGTGTGCAGGCGGCTGTCGGCTTCGCCGTGGGGGTGGGGGCGCAGCACGCGCCACCAGGAGGCGGTCGAGCTGCTCGCCGGGGTGAGCGGCACCGGCGAGTTGCCGCCCGCGTTCGTGGCGTTGATGATCTGCACCTGCCGGCGCTGGGATCGGGTCACAGCTCGGCTGATCACCGCACTTGAGCACAGCGAGCTGCTCGACGCCGCCGATCTGGATGAACTCGCCGAGGGGTTTCTCGCCCATGAGCATGTGATCGCCTATCCGCTCGCGTGGGTCTCACCCGACTGGCTCGACGTCGAGCTTCACGACGGCAGCAGCACCGTCCGCGTCGTCGATCAGGGCACACTCGGCCAGCATCGCACGCGCCCTGAGCCGCCGCTGCGCCGGTGGGCGGCCCGACGCGCATTGCGCGCCAACCCGGCCCGGCTCGAGCAGCTGCTCAGCGACGCCGACCTGCTCGCGCCACGCCACCGTGATGCGGTGATCCACGGGCTGCTCGACGCCTGCGACGGGCTTGAGGTCACCGAGCGCCGCGGGCTCGTCGCCCGCGGCCTGCGCGGCGGGCAATCGAACGTGCGCCTGGCCGCGCTCGACGTGCTCTGCGAGCTCGACGGACCCGACGCAGCCCGCAGCAGGGCGCACATCGACACGAACGCGACGGTCCGCAGATGGCGGCCCTCGGCCGAGCTCACGCAACCGACGCTGCTCTGACCGTATGCCCCGGCGACGCCAGCCCGCGATCAGGAGCGCCGAGCTCGATGAGCTGATCGAGGAGGCGACGGTCGACTGCTACAACGAGTCAGAACAGGTCACCGGCCTGTTCACCATGATCGAGGAGCACCTCGCGCTGCCGTTCCAGGCAACGGTGCTCGGCATGCCGGTCACTGTCGCCCGCGTCGACGTCACGACCGATGACCAGATCGTCGCGATCTGCGCACGCGACGGGCACCGGCAGACGATCCCGATCCTCGAGCTGCCGGTCTCCCACCCGGCCCCGGATGGCTGGGAGTGGGTTGAGGCCTACCGCCGCTGGGCGCCCTGACCCGCTGATGCGGTCACATATGTGTACACGTTCGTGCTACCCTTCTGGCTATGGCTCGCAACCCGCACGATGTTCTGGCGACCCGCGAAGCGCGCGCGCAACTGCCCGCGCTGCTCGAGCGCTTCCGCCAAGCCGGCGCTGACGCCGAACCGGTCGTGATCGGCGCACGCCGCCGTCCCGAGGCTGTCGTGCTCTCCTACGAGCGGTACCTCAAGCTCGTCGGCGGCCGCGAACGGGTCGCAGCCGCATTGGAGCAGCAGGCACGCGAGGCCGGCGAAACGCTCGACGCCGACGCCGCCATGGAGCTCGCGAACAGCGAGCTGCACGCGATGCGCCGAGAACGGCGCGCTTCCAAGCGCTGACAGCGGCGCGTGCGCGCCGTGCTGGACCCCAACGTGCTCGTATCGGCCGCGATCTCGCCGACCGGTCAGCCACGACAGATCCTCACCGCCTGGATCGAGCAGCGCTTCGAGCTGATCGCCAGTCCCGCGCTGCTCGACGAACTCGCCGACGTGCTCGCTCGCCCGAAGTTCCGGCGCTACATCACCGTCGCCGTCGCGACCGAGTTCATCGACGGACTCGCCACCGACGCCACCATTGTCGCGGACCCTCCAGAGCTACCCGGTGTCTCGCCGGATCCTGACGACGATTACCTCGTCGCGCTCGCGCGCGCCGCTGGCGCGGACTACCTCGTCTCCGGCGACCGGCACCTCCTCGACCTGACTGACCCCAACCCGCCGGTACTCACCCCACGGCAGTTTCTCGATCTACTCGACACCAAGTCCTGATGCAGAACGCCCGAGCGG
>DASYFZ010000246.1:0-2270 GCA_036000295.1 Solirubrobacteraceae bacterium | reverse complement strand
CCGCTGTCACCGGGCTGTTCGTGGATGCCGGTTTCTTCGTGGTCGATCTCGGCGGGCTGCGCGAAGGCGGCCGGATGCAGCAGTTCGGCGGGCCGCTGGCCGGCGTCAACCTGATCCGTCTCGCTTAGCGCCGACCCGACGGTCCTTGACAGTCGCAGACCGTCTGCGAGAGTGCGACGGTGCTCGATGGGGCCACTGACGACTTCGCACAGGTCGTCGGACGATCGGCGGAGCTCTCGGCGTTGCTCCGGTTTCTCGATCGCGACGCGCCTGGGCGGTCACTTGTGCTCGCGGGCGAGCCCGGAATCGGCAAGACCACGTTGTGGGAGGCGGGGATCACGATCGCGCGCGACCGAGGTCGGCGCGTTCTCGTTGCGCGGCCGAGTGGCGCCGAGGCCGAGCTGTCCTTCGCAGCGCTGATCGATCTCTTCGACGGAATCGATCTGGGAGCGCTCGACGGCCTGCCCGCGCCCCAGCGCCTGGCGTTGGAGGTGGCGCTGCTTCGGGCGGAGCCGACGGCCGTCTCGGTCGAGCCGCACGCGATCGGTCTTGGCTTGCTGAACACCCTGCGCGCGCTCGCGGCGCGCGAGCCGGTGCTGGTCGCGATCGATGACCTCCAATGGCTCGATGGACCTTCCGCTGACGCGCTCGCATTCGCCGTGCGACGGCTCGACCACGAGCCCATCGGCTTCCTGCTCGCCAGGCGTCCAGGGCGCCTGCCCTCGCTCGAGCGGGTGCTTGAGCGGACCGAGTTCGAGCGCTTGGAAATCGGCCCGCTGCGCCTCGGCGCGACGCGTCAGCTCCTCTCAGAGCGACTCGGTTTGACCCTGTCGCGATATTTGCTGCGCCGGATCCTCGAGTCCACGCTGGGCAATCCGTTGTTCGTCCTTGAGTTTGGGCGCACACTCGTCGAGCAGGGGTTGCCGGAGATCGGGAGCGAGATGCCGCTGCCCGACAGCGTCGAGGAGATGCTCGGCACGCGCGTGGCGGGCCTGTCGAGCGGCGTGCGCAGGTTGCTGCTCGCCGTCTCGCTGAGCGCCGACCTCCGGGTTGCCGAGTTGCAGGCGATCGGCCCCGCTGAAGCCGTTGAGGACGCCGTCGATGCCGGCGTGCTGGTGATCGACGGCGCGCGAGTGCGAGCGTCGCACCCGCTGCTGGCAGCCGTGGGGAGGAAGCGCTCGCGGCCGCGGGAGCGGCGCGAGCTGCATCTCGTGCTGGCGGGTGTGGTCGCCGATGAGGAGTTGCGCGCGCTGCACGCCGCGCTTGCGACTGTCCACGCCGACGCAGAGCTTGCGGACACGGTTGCCCATGCGGCGGCGGGCGCCTGCGCCCGCGGCGCTCGACAGGAGGCCGTTGCGCTTGGTGAGCATGCGCTCCGCCTGACGCCCCCGGACTCGGATGCGCGCGGCGAGCGGCTGCTCGTGCTGGCCGGCTATCTGGAGACGGCGGGCGAGGTACAGCGATTGACCGCTGTGCTCGGTCCCGAGCTCGAGGCGCTGCCACCGGGGGCGCAACGGGCCCGCGCCTGGCTGCTGCTGTCGGAAGGTGCCGGCCCGAAGAACCTGGACGATCTCGAGCGCCACCACGACCGGGCGCTCGCGGAAGCACAGGACGATCCGGGCCTGCGGGCATATGTGCTGGCCAAGAAGGCGGCGAATACGGCAGCTACCGGCGTCGAGCGGATCCGCGAGGCCGACGCATGGGCGTCGGAGGCGTTACGAGCGGCACGTCGCGCCGATCCTGACGTCAAGCGGCTGGCTCTATACGCGCTCGCGTGGACACGGGCACTGAGCGGACGCCCGATCGACGATCTATGCCGGCGCGCTCGGGCGGCGTCCGACGCGCCCGAATACATTGCGGCGTCCGCCGAGCGGATCGCGGGCCAGCGGCTGATCTGGCGGGGCGAGGTGCCCAAGGCGCGCGCGGAGCTGACGAGACTGCTGGCGTTGGCCGACGAGCGGGGCGAGCCGATGTCCTACGCGTTGGCGCGGCTGCACCTGTGCGAGCTCGAGCTGCGGGTCGGCGACTGGGACGCAGCGTCGCGCCTGCTGGACGAGTGGGCCGAGTCTGCTGAACGTGAGCTGCAGTTCCGGCCGATGTACGAGCGCTGCCGTGCATTGCTGGCAGCTGGCTCGGGTCGCGCGCGTGAAGTCGAGCGTTGGGCGGCGAAGGCGACCCGGGCGGCGGCGGCGGTCGGGTCCCGCTGGGACGAGCTGGAGGGGCTGCGAGCGTCCGGCATCGGCGCGCTGCTCGCTCACGAGCCCGAGCGA
>DASYFZ010000238.1:0-3861 GCA_036000295.1 Solirubrobacteraceae bacterium | reverse complement strand
GCCCCACAGCTCTACATCACCGTCAAAGCGCGGAGCGTAGGCCCGCATGGCCGCTTCGACGGCCAGCATGTGCCGCAGCAAGGATTCTGACGTTGTCCACTCAGTAAGCAGGGTCCACGCGTCTTCGCGCGAAAGTTGCGGCATGGCTGTTACCCTAGCTGAGCGCTCGGGGAATGCCGCGCCTCGAGCCGATGAGTCGCCGGCCGTGAGGCCTGCGCTGCGGCCACGAGCCACGCTGGCTCCTCCGATCCAAATGGAAAAGTTCGTCATTCAAGGCGGGGTGCCGCTGTCAGGCACCATCGTTCCCGCTGGAAACAAGAACGGCGCGCTGCCGATCATGGCCGCGTGCCTGCTGACCGACGACGAGGTGATCCTCCGCAACGTTCCGCGGATCTCCGACGTCGAGGCGATGGGTCTGCTGCTCGAGGGCCTGGGGGCGCGCGTGCAGTGGCTTGGCCCCGGTGAGGTGTCTATCGACTGCTCTAGTGTCGATCGACACGAAGTCGACCGCGAGCTCGCGGAGCGCATCCGCGCCTCGTTCCTGCTCGCCGGCCCGCTGCTTGCCCGCTTCGGACAAGCGGTGATGCCGCCGCCGGGCGGAGACGTGATCGGCCGTCGGCGGCTGGACCCGCATCTGGACGCCTTCCGGGCGCTCGGTGCCCACGTCGAGCACGCCCACCACCACATCGAGGTGCACGCCCCGACTGGCCTGCGGCCCTGTGACTTCTTGATGGATGAGCCGTCGGTGATGGCGACCGAGAATGCGCTGATGGCCGCCGCGCTGACCCGCGGCCCCACCGTGATTCGCAACGCAGCGTCCGAGCCCCACGTGCAGGACCTGGCGCGCATGCTCGTGTCGATGGGCGCTCCGATCGACGGAATCGGCTCCAACGTGATGACCGTTCACGGCGTCGGCAGCCTGCGCGGCTGCACCCACACGATCGCCCCCGATCACATCGAGATCGGCTCGTTCATGGCGCTCGCCGGTGTTACCGGCGGCGAGCTGATCGTGCGCGACACCGTTCCCGAGGACCTCCGGATGGTGCGGCTGGTATTTGACCGGCTGGGCCTGCGAAGCGAGGTCCGGGGCGCCGACATCATCGTTCCCGGCAATCAGCAGCTCGTGATCCGCAACGACCAGGGCGACTACATGCCCAAGGTCGAGGACGGTCCCTGGCCATCGTTCCCCGCTGACCTGACCAGCATCGCGCTGGCGCTGGCGACGCAGGCCGAGGGCTCGGTGATCATCCACGAGAAGATGTTCGAGAACCGGCTGTTCTTCTGCGACAAGCTTCAGCTGATGGGCGCGGCGATCACGATCTGCGATCCGCACCGGGCGATCGTCGTGGGACCGCGGCGGCTGCGCGCTCAGCGCGTCGACTCGCCCGACATCCGCGCGGGCATGGCGATGTTGATCGCCGCGCTGTGCGCTGACGGGACGACCGAGATCGGAAACGTGCGCCACATCGATCGCGGCTACGAGCGCATCGACGAACGCCTTCGCGAGCTCGGTGCCCGGATCACCCGGGTGGATGACGTGCCCGTCGCTGTCTGACGGTTCCTGACAACCTCCGGGGCCATGGCCGATCGCATCCCCAGCGGAACGCGCGATGTTCTGCCCGACGAGATGCGCGAGCTGCGGGCGATGACCGACCGGATCCGGGGTGTGTTCGAGCGCGCCGGCTATGGCGAGGTCTACACACCGGCGCTCGAGTACGAGAGCACCCTGGCGGGGGGCTGGACGGGATTGACGGCGCCCGCCTACCGGGTCTTCGACGAGCAGGGCAACGTCCTGGTGCTACGCACCGACATGACGATTCCGATCGCGCGGCTCGCCTCCACGCGCTACCAGCACGCCGACCCGCCGCTTCGCTTCTGTTACTTCGCGCACGCCTACCGGGGTGTGCGGCCCCAGCGCGGTCAATCGCGGGAGCTCCTACAGGCCGGAGTTGAGCTGATCGGATCTCCGACACCGGACGGCACCGCCGAGGCGCTGACCGTGATGTGCGCCGCGCTGGACGCGGCGGGCCTGGAGAACTACCGGGTCGGCGTCGGCGACGCGTCGCTGTATCCCGGCCTGCTCGAAACGCTCGGGGTGGGGGAGGAGGCTCGCGAGCGGATCCTGCAGGCGCTGGTCAAGGGTGACTTCGTCGGCGTCGAACGCGAGCTGCAGACGAGCGGCGTGTCGGGCGATGACGCCGAGCTGCTTTTGCGGGTTCCGACGATCCGCGGCGGCCCCGAGGTGCTCGCCGAGTTGAGCGGCGCGCTCGATGAGGCCGCGACGGGCATGCGTGCGATCCACGCTCTGCTCGAGCCGCGCGTCGCCGAACGGCTGATCTTCGATCTGGGCCTGGTGCGAAGCCTCGGCTACTACACGGGCGCGGTGTTCCAGGTCTACGACCCGGCCCACGGCGTCCCGATCGGCAGCGGCGGGCGCTACGACGAGCTGCTGGGCCAGTTCGGGCGGCCGATGCCCGCGGTGGGCTTCGCGCTCAACGTCGAGCGGCTCCACATCGCGCTGACCGGCGAGGAACGCGGCAGGCGGCGATGAACGAGCTTCACATCGCGGTTCCCCGAGGCGCGCTGTTCGCCGACACCCTGGATCTGCTCGATCGCCTCGGCATCGACACCCGCGAGGTCCGCGAGAACGATCGCAAGCTGCTGTTCGAGGGCGCGGGGATCATCACGATGCGCCCATCGGATGTCCCAACGTACGTCGAGGCGGGCGCCGCCGACCTGGGCATCACGGGCAAGGACGTGCTAATGGAGCAATCAGAGCGCGAGGTCTACGAGCTCGTCGACCTGGGCTACGGACCCTGCACGATGGTGCTCGCGACTGTCGCGGGAGAGGACCTAGCGGCCGAGGCTCTGCGCCGCCTGGGAGTCATGCGGATCGCGACCAAATATCCCCGCGTGGCCGCGCGGCACTTTCTCGAGACCGGCCGGCAGGCCGAGATCGTCGAGGTCAAGGGGTCGGTCGAGCTCGCACCGCTGACGGGGCTCGTCGAGGGCATCGTCGACCTCACCGCCACCGGCACCACGCTGCGCGAGAACGGCCTGGTAGTCCGCGAGGAGATCGCTCACTGCACCGCGAGGCTGATCGCCAACCCGGTTGCGCACAAGCTGAAGGCCGACGCGATCGACCGTCTGCTGGAGCGCCTCGATGCAGTGTGAGCGCCTGACGGCGATCGACGGCGATCCGGTTGCGCTCGCGGCGCAGCTGCGAGCGCTGGTGCCGCCCGGAGCGTCGGTGAGCGACCGCGTGGCGGAGATCATCGGCGAGGTGCGAAGCAAGGGCGACGCCGCGCTGTTGGACTACACCAGGCGCTTTGACACGGCCGGCGCCGAGCCGTCGGCGCTCGAGGTGCCCGCCGAACACCTCGATGCCGCCCTCGAGCGGCTGGATCCCGCGGTCCGCGCCGGGCTCGACCGGGCGATCGACAACGTCGCCACCGTCGCGCGCGCGGGGTTGCGGCACGAGATCACCGTCGTGGACTTCGACGGGCACCAGGTGCTGCTACGGGAAATCGCGGTACGGCGTGCCGGGATCTACGTGCCCGGCGGCCGGGCGCCGTACCCGAGCACGGTCGTAATGGGCGTGGTAACCGCGCGGGTCGCCGGCGTCTCGGACGTGGCCGTGTGCTCCCCCCCGGGGACCTCTGGCGACGTGGACCCGACGGTGCTCGCCGCCTGCCGGCTTGCGGGCGCCACCCGCGTGTACGCGATCGGTGGCGCCCAGGCGGTCGCCGCGCTCGCCTACGGCACCGAGACCGTAAGCGCCGTCGACGTGATCGTCGGCCCGGGCAACCTGTACGTCCAGGAGGCCAAGCGCCTCGTGTCGGGCGACGTCGGGATCGACGG
>DASYFZ010000232.1:0-4225 GCA_036000295.1 Solirubrobacteraceae bacterium | reverse complement strand
GACGATCATCGTCCACAACCACGGCCTGCTCGACCACAACCTCGCGCTGTACCAGAACGGCGTGACCGTCGACTCGATCAACCCGCTGGGCCCGGGCGAGACGTCGCAGATGACGCTGTTCCTGTCCCCTGGCACCTATTCGATGGCCTCGACGGTGCTGTCGGATCAGTCGCTGGGGGCGTATGGGACGCTGCGGGTGACGAAGTAGCTGTTCGGGGCGGCCGGTTCGCGCGGGGCGGGGGGCGGGGGCGGGTCGTGGGCGTGGCCGGAGTCGTGGGCGGAAAGTTCGTTACATGCGGCACGTGCCCGCCGACCGCGTTCGACGTTATGGCCGCATAGCGGTTGGTTCGTTACATGCGGCGCGTGGCCGCCGACCGCGTTCGACGTTATGGCCGCATAGCGGCAAGTTCGTTACATGCGGCCCCCGGGGGATCCGCGCGTGCAACGAACTTTCCGCGGTCCGGCGGGCGCCGGGTTCGTTCCCTCAGCGAGACATCACCCACTCGGGGAACAAAGCCGTCGCCCAGCGACGCGTTCGTTCCGCGCGATCCCAGACCGCCCGACGTTCGACGTTCTTCCCGCCCAGGGACGTTCAATCCCGCCCACAACGACCCACGGGAAGGACCCAAGCGACCCGCGGCGAACCAGTGCGCGATCCCCGGCGCCGGCTGCGAGACGTTCGCCAGACCCTCAATAACGCGTTCGTCCCACGGCGGCAACCATGGGGCCGGCGCCGGGGCCCCCGTAAAGCCGCCGCCCTACCCGGCGGTCGCCGCCGCCCTCGCGAGCAGCACAACGACCACGACGGCCGACAGCGCCATGACGCCGATCTCGCGCTGCAGGATCGTCGTCACCAGCGCGCGCTGCTCGTCCGGAGGCAGCCCGCCGACCTCTTCGTTTGACTCAAATCCCTGCGAGTCCAGGACCATTTGCGCCGTCGCGGCGCGCAGCTGCTCGGACAGGATCGCCACCAGCAGCGGCAGCACTCCGTAGAGAACATGGAGGCCGGAGGCCTTGTGGCCGGTCAGCCGAAGGACCCCGCCGAGCACCACCTCGACGACCACTATGACTTGGCCTGCGCGCAGCACTCGCCAGAACCATTGGCTCGGCCGCGCCCGCCACCAGCACCAGCCGCCGAGCAGCGCCGCGAGGCCGTTCAATGCGATCGCGAGAACCCCGACGACTAGATGAACGTCCTTCACGGGTATAGATGGCCAGTCTTAACGGTCCTGAGATAGCGATATTCCGCACTAAGTAACACCTTGTTACAAGCTATCTCTAACCGGTGATATAACGACTCGTCGTGCTCCGCGACTACTTGCCCGCGATTGTCTTCCTGATTTTGGGAGGGCTCGTCGGCGGACTGTTCTCGGTTCTGAACATCATCGTCGGCAAGCGGCGCCCGAACAGATCCAAGCAGGAGCCCTACGAATGCGGGCTTCCGTCCGACATCCAGCGGGGCTTCCGGTTCGGGATCAGCTTCTACCTCGTCGCGATGCTGTTCATCCTGTTCGATATCGAGGTCATCTTCCTCTTCCCGATCGCAGTGCAGCTGCGCGCGTTCGGGACGTTCGCACTGATCGAGACGATCGTGTTCGTGGTGCTGCTGATGATCGCCTTCGTATACGTGTGGCGGAGAGGAGCGCTGGAATGGAAGTGAAGCGCGAGAAGATCCCCGAGGATTTCCGGATCCGCCAACTACAGGCGCGCGACATGCTCCGCGGCGACCTCGACGGCGAGGACCTCGAACGCTACGTCCAGGAGCGCGTGTTGACGACGACCGTCGACAAGGCGGTCGGCTGGGCGCAGGGCAACTCGATCTACCCGCTCACGTTCGGGCTCGCCTGCTGCGCGATGGAGCAGATCCACATCGTCGCTGCGCGGATGGACATCGCGCGCTTCGGGTTTGAGGCGTTCCGCGCCTCGCCTCGGCAAGCGGACCTGATCATCCTGTCGGGCCGGGTGTCGATCAAGATGGCGCCTGTGATCAGGCGCATCTGGGACCAGATGCTCGAGCCCAAGTGGGCGATCTCGATGGGCGCGTGCTGCTCATCGATGGGTGTCTTCAACAACTACGCCCTCGTCCCGTCCGACAAGTTTCTGCCGATCGACGTGCACGTGCCCGGCTGCCCACCCCGTCCGGAGGCGCTGATGCACGGGATCCTGAGGCTGCGGGACCTGATCCAGGGCCACGCCCGCGAGGGCTGGCGCGCGCGATACGACGCGGTGGGCACCGAGGAGCTGCTGCCCGGCGAAGCTGACCTCGACAGCGCCGGGATCAACGTATTCAAGCCCGGGGACACGGCCGGTGCCTGACGCCACCGAGCTCGAGCTCACCGCCCAGGAGCTCCGGGACGCACACAACGAATCGATCCTCGACACTTCGTTTCACCGCGACCGGGCGACGCTGATCGCCAACCCGCAGCTGATCCGCGAGGTGCTCGGCCATCTTCAGGGCAAGGGCTACAACATGCTGGCCAGCCTGCACGGCGTCGACTACTACCCCGAGGAGCCGCGACTCGGTGTGCTGTACGAGATGCTCGACATGAAGCGCGTCGACCGGATCAGCGTGAAGGCCCGCGTGTCGATCGATGACCCGCACATCCCGTCCGTCGTCGACCTCTTTCCGACCGCGGATTTCCCGGAGCGCGAGGTCTACGACATGTTCGGCGTCGTGTTCGACGGCCATCCCGACCTGCGCCGGATCCTGATGCCCGAGGACTACGAGGGCTATCCGCAGCGCCGGGACTTCCCGGTCGGAGGCGAGCCGGTGCTGTTCACCTTCAACGAAGAGCAGAGCTACGGGAAGTACGTGTGAGCAGCGGACAGCAGACACCGACCGAGCAGCAGAGCCTCACCGCGGACTACCGCCGTCGCGAGGAATCGATCACGCTCTCGTCCGAGCCCGCCGGCCAGGGCGAGACGCACGAGCTGCTGACGCTCAACATCGGCCCGCACCACCCATCGACCCACGGCGTGCTGCGCCTGCTCGCGACGCTCGAGGGCGAGGTCGTACGCGACATCAAGCCGATCGTCGGCTACGTCCACACGGGGATCGAGAAGACGGCCGAGGACAAGGCCTACTGGAAGGTGATCCCGGTCGTCGAGCGGATGGACTACCTGAGCTACTACTTCAACGCGATGGCGTACTGCGGCGCGGTGGAGTCGCTGCTCGGGACCGAGGTCCCGACCCGTGCTCAGTATCTCCGGGTGATCCACATGGAGCTGAACCGAATCGCCTCGCATCTGGTCTGGCTCGGGACCAGCGCGCTTGACCTCGGAGCGATCTCGATGTTCTGGTACACGTTCCGCGATCGGGAGCTCGTCCTCGACCTGTTCGAGATGTCCTCCGGCCAGCGCATGCACACGCGCTACTTCCAGGTCGGCGGCGTGTTCGAGGACATCCCGCGTGGCTTTGAGCAGAAGCTCCGCAAGTTCCTGAAGCTGATGCCGACGCGTGCCGACCAGTACGCCGACCTGTTCGAGAAGAACCAGATCGTGATCGAGCGGCTGCGGAACACCGGCGTGGTCGATCGTGAGACGCTGTTGAAGCTCGGCGTCACCGGACCGCTGCTGCGCGCCGCCGGCGAGCCTTGGGACCTCCGCAAGGCACACCCTTACTCGAGCTACGAGCAGTTCGACTTCAAGATCCCGGTCGGGACAGTTGGCGACAACTACGACCGCTACCGGGTCCGTCATGCCGAGTTCTACGAGTCGGTCAAGATCATCGAGCAGGCACTCGACGGCCTCCCGGAAGGTCCGTACATCACGACCGACCGCAAGGTCGCGCTTCCCCCGCGCCACGAGCTCGCGACGTCGATGGAGGCGCTGATCCACCACTTCAAGCTCGTCACCGAGGGCTTCCGCGTACCGCCGGGCGAGGCGTACTACCCGATCGAGAGCCCCCGCGGCGAGCTCGGGTGCTTCGTGCGCTCCGATGGGTCCTCCAAGCCCGCGCGCGTGCACATGCGCGACCCCAGCTTCGTCAACCTGCAGGCGACCGCGCCGATGGTCCGCGACGCCTACATCGCCGACCTGATCGCGACCCTCGCGATGCTCGATCCGATCCTCGGGGGCATCGACCGGTGACGGCCGTCCGACGCTTCGCGCACGGCTCGCGTGTGCCCGGCTGGGACGAGGCGGCCGACCTCGACAAGGATCCGGCGAGCGTGCCGGACCCGGCGCTGGTCGAGGTGCCGGCGGCGCTGCGTGCCGAGATCGAGGA
>DASYFZ010000229.1:0-5528 GCA_036000295.1 Solirubrobacteraceae bacterium | reverse complement strand
CTGGAGCCGCCGCAGGCCGCGAGATACAGCGCGGCGCTACCGGTGAGGCCGGCGGAGAAGAACCTCCGGCGCGTGTAGCTCCGGTCTTCAGTGTGCGACTGGTCCGACCCCATGCTGTCCTCCTCGATGACGGGCAGGCGTACGCAACTTTTGTAAGAAGCTTGCCCGAATGAACATACAGTCCCTATTCTTGGGCGTCAAGCATGCAAACACATTCGTAAAGGAACCTAACCACGGTGCCAGACGGCAGTGATCAGCCGGGGTCGCGCGGGCGGGATCGGGAGGCTTCGGACTCGCGCCTGGGCATGCTGCGCGAGCTCGGCGAGCAGGCGGTGCTGGAGACGATCTTCAGAGAAGGGCCGATCACCCGCCCGGAGATCGCAACCGCCATCAGCCTCTCCAAGCCGACCGTCTCGGCTGCCGTGGCGCGGCTCGAACATGCCGGTCTGGTGCGCGCCGCCGGCACGCGCCCGGGCCAGCGCGGGCGCAAGCCCGTCGCGTACGTGGTGTCCAAGCGCGCGGGCTTCGTGCTCGGCGCCGACATCGGTGGCACGAACGTCCGCGTGGCGGCCGCCGACCTGTTCGGCGAGCCGGTCTGCGACCTCAAGCGCCCCACCACCAAGGACGGCAGCCGTGCCGTCGGCGTTCAGATGCTCGAGATGATCAGCGAGGTGATCGACCAGGCGGGCGCCTCGCATGGCCGCCCGCTCGCGCTCGGGATGTCGACGCCCGGGGTGATCGATCGCTCGAGCGGCCGCGTCACCTCGCTTGCCTACAACGTGACGCCCGAGGGCGGCTTTGACCCACTTGCGGTGATCCGCGGGCGCTTTGACCTGCCCGTGCTCGTCGACAACAACGTCAATCTCGCGGCGGTCGGGGAGAAGTGGTTCGGATTGGCGCGCGGGATCTCGACGCTGGTGTACATCGGCATCGGCGCGGGAATCGGCATGGGCGTGATCATCGACGACGAGCTTGTGCGTGGCGCCCACGGCGCCGCCGGGGAGATCGGCTACTTGCCGCTCGTCGGCGACCCGTTCGACCCGCGCCATCGCCTGCACGGCGGCCTCGAGGACGAGGTCGCCGCCTCGGGGATCCTGGCCGCGTTCAAGTCCCGGCGCGGCGACTCTGACGGCGACGCCTCGAGCGCCCACGAGGTGTTCGAGCTTGCCGGCTCGGGCGACGCGGCCGCGCGCGCGGTCGTCGATCATGTCGCGTCGCGACTCGGCGCCGCGATCGCAACGGTCTGCGCGATCCTCGATCCCGAGCTCGTGGTGCTCGGCGGCGGAATCGGCGCCAGCCCGCTGCTCCTGCGACCCGTGCGCGGCGCCGCCGCGGCGCTCGTGCCGATCACCGCGCGGATCGAGACGAGCCTGCTCGGCGACCGCGCGGCGCTCCAGGGAGCGATCGCGATCTCGCTGCAGGCCGCGCGGGCTCAGCTCCTCAGTCAGGCCACCGGATCCGACGCGCGAAAGAATGTCGTCAGCATGCGCTCCGCGGCGACATAGCCCATGGCCTCGATCACGCTCAACGCGGTCAGCAAGCGCTACCGCGACGGCACGCTCGCGGTCCGCGGCGTCGACCTCGACATCGCCGACGGGGAGTTCATGATCCTCGTCGGCCCCTCCGGCTGCGGCAAGACGACGCTGCTGCGCATGATCGCCGGCCTGGAGGCGATCACCGACGGCGAGATCCTCGTTGACGGCGATGTCGTCAACGACCTCACGCCGCGCAAGCGCGACATGGCGATGGTGTTCCAGAACTACGCGCTGTACCCGCACATGACGGTCGCCAGGAACATGGGCTTTGCCCTGCGGCGGCAGGGCGTGGACGCCGACGAGATCCAACGCAAGGTGCGCGAGACCGCCGAGCTGCTGGGCATCTCCGATCAGCTGGAGCGCAAGCCCGCCAACCTGTCCGGCGGCCAGCGCCAGCGTGTGGCGATGGGACGCGCGATTGTGCGCGACCCGACCGCGTTCCTGATGGACGAGCCCCTGTCCAACCTCGACGCCAAGTTACGGATCCAGACGCGCGCGGAGATCCTTCGCATCCAGCGCAGACTGCGGACCACAACCGTGTACGTGACCCACGACCAGACCGAGGCGATGACGCTGGGCGACCGCCTGGCGGTGATGCGCGACGGCGTGCTGCAGCAGGTCGGCTCCCCCGACGATCTCTATAACCACCCCCGCAACGTGTTCGTCGCAGGCTTCATCGGCGCTCCCGCGATGAACTTCCTGCCTGGCGAGATCGCCAACGGGTCGCTGAAGTTCGCGCTGGCGACGATCCCGCTCGACGACGTTCGCAACGCGGGCGAGCGCGTCACGCAGGGCGACGGCCGCGTGCTCGTCGGCATCCGCCCGGAGGACTTCGAGGACGCCGCACTCGCCGGCGAGCGCGGCCACGGGATCAGGATCAAGGCCGTGATCGACGTGCTCGAGTCGACCGGATCGGACCGCTACGCGCACCTGTCGACCGGGGAGCTCAACGGCAGCCATGAGCCCGACGAATCGTTGCTTCGCGAGCTCAAGGCGATGGCGATCGAGTCCGGCGACGACATCACCCCCACCTCGCTCGACGTGATCGCCAGGGTCGACGCATCGAGCCGGCTGGCCGAGGGCAAGGAGGGGGAGCTGTGGCTGGACAGCACCAAGCTCCACCTGTTCGACCCCGCCACCGGCGAACGGCTCTAGATGCTCGCGGTCCTCGGCGGGCTTGGTGCGGCATTCGCCTGGGCCATCTCGACGCTGTGCTCGTCTCGCTCGAGCCGGATGATGGAGCCGATCGCGGTGGTCGGCCTGATCATGGTCGTCGGCCTCGTGATCACCGCACCGCTCGCGGCCGTCCAGGGGGTGCCGAGCTTCGACGCCGAATCGGTGACGTGGCTGGTGATCTCCGGCGCGGGCAACGTCGGGGGACTGGTGCTGACCTACAAGGCGCTGCGGATCGGGCAGGTCGCGCTCGTCGCCCCACTGGTGTCGACGGAGGGCGCGATCGCGGCCACGATCTCGCTGCTTGCCGGGGAGAGCCTGGCGCCGGGAGTCGGGGTGGCCCTGGCGCTCGTCGCGCTCGGCGTCTGCCTGTCTTCGGTACCGGAGTCCGCCAAGACCGAGCGGCGCCTCGTGCACGACCAGCCCGCGTCGGTCCTCTACGCGATCGCCGCCGCGCTCGTGTTCGGGACGAGCCTGTATGCCACAGGCCGCGCGGCGGCGACGCTGCCGTCGACCTGGGTGGTGCTGTCGGCGCGCCTGATCGGGACCCTCGCCCTGGCCCTCCCGCTCGCAGTCACCGGCCGATTGAACGTGGTGCGGCGGGCGATCCCGCTCGTCGTCGTGGCGGGGGTCTGCGAGGTGCTCGGGTTCTACTCCTATACCGCCGGCGCCCGGCACGGGATCGCCGTCGCCGCGGTGCTCGCCTCGCAGTTCGCGACGATCGCGGCCGTCGTCGCGTACTTCCTGTTCAAGGAGCGCCTGAACCGCATCCAGCTCGCGGGCGTCTCGAGTGTGATCGTCGGGGTCGCCCTGCTCAGCGCGTTGCGCGCGTGAACAGCAGCGCGTGCGCCTCGCGCAGCGCGACCGCGATGGCGCCGTGCAAAGCCGCCTGATCGCCCAGCCGGCTGATTTCGATCCTCGCCGTCAGCGGCACCAGCTCGGCAACCGTCGCGCGCACCGGTCCGAGCAGCGCCGGGTTGCTCCCGATGCCGCCGCCGAGCACGATCAGCTGCGGGTCGATCACCGCGATCACGCTCGCAATCGCAACTCCGAGCCGCTGGGCCACGGCCTGCACGACCGCCCGCGCAGCCTCGTCGCGGTCGCGCGCGAGCGTGAACACCTCGTGCACGAACTCGAGATCCCGGCCCGAGCGTTCGCGCAGCGCAGCCAGGATCCCCGCGGCTCCGATCTCGTCCTCGAGGCCGCCGCGCAGGCGGTGGCGCTCGTCGTAAGGATCGCGGCCCGACGGCAGATATCCGATCTCGCCCGCCCCACCATGGGCGCCGCGCACGAGCTCGCCGCCGACCACCAAGCCCATGCCGACGCCGGCGCCGATCGAGACGAACGCGAACGTCTCGACATTGCGAGCGAGACCCTCCCACGACTCGCCGAGTGCTGCCAGGTTGACGTTGTTCTCGATCTGTACCGGGACGTCGAACCGCGCCCGCAGCGCAGCCAGCGGATCGAGGCCGCCGTCGGGGCTGACGTTGTAGGCCAGTGAGGTCACGCGGCGGGTGACCTGATCGACGATGCCGGGTGTCGACACGGCGGCGGCCAGCAGCCGCTCGTGCGTTGCCCGGGCGCGCTCCACGACGTGACCGGCGATCTCGAGCACCTGCGCCGACACGGCGCGAGCGCCGTCGTGGCTGGTGAGCACGTGCTCGTCTCCGATTGGGGCGCCGAAGATGTCGGCGGCGGCCACGCGAATGTTGGTGCCGCCGATATCGACGCCGAGCACGAAGCCGGCGTTGCCGCGGATCTCGTAAGCGACCGGGCTGCGGCCGCGCCGCCCGTGCTGCTGACCCACCGTGCGGATGATTCCGGCCAGCTCGAGGCGCTCGATCGCGGCGCCCACGGTCGCCTTGGACAGCTTGGTGGCACCGGCGATCTGCGGGCGCGTGATCGGCCCACCGCGAAAGATCTCGTCGAGCACCTCCTGCTCACTGAGCTCCCGCAGCAGGTTGGGCCGGACCATCGCGCGTATCTTGCCCGACCCTGCCGCCGGCGGTGCGAATTTGGCGGGGTGCGTCAAATTAGAAAGGCCACAGCCGAATCCAGACGTGAGTGCACCCCTCATATTCAAACGCTTGACACTCGCTATAGCGTATTCGTTCAGTTATTTTCCAATAACTCGCTGCGAGGAGGGAGTCGGTGCGACCACGTCAACCCATCACTTGCAAGGCGGTCGCCGCGTTGCTCGCCACCGCCGCGATCGCGGTCCTCGCAGCCCCGGCCGCGTCCGCGGACGTGACGACCGTCGGCCACGGCGGATGGCAGATCCAGAGCACCGCCCAGGCCGGCCAGTCGCCGTCGGCGATCTCGACGCCGGGCTTCGCCACCGCGTCCTGGCTGCACGTGCGGCCCGACGACGCCGGCGCGCCCGGTACCGAGGTCGGCGCGCTCGTCCAGACCGGCCACTGCCCGAACGTGTTCTTCTCGACGAACATGAAGCAGTGCTTCGGCTACCTGACGAGCATCGGTGACCCGGTCGGGCAGTTCGCGGTGCCGTGGTGGTTCCGGACTGACTTCACCGCACACCCCGGTCACGGCGACAACACCGACCTGATCGTCAACGGCGTGGTCGGCGAGGCCGACGTCTGGGTCAACGGGCACGAGGTCGCGACCCGCGACACGGTCCAGGGCGCGTTCACGCGGTACACGTTCGACGTCAGCGACTTGCTGCGCCATGGCGCCAACACGCTCGCGCTCGAGGTCTATCCGAACAACCCGAACACGATGTTCACGCTCGACAACGTCGACTGGACGCAGATCCCGCCCGACAACAACACTGGCTTCCAGTTCCCGATCCAGCTGCACACG
>DASYFZ010000168.1:0-3650 GCA_036000295.1 Solirubrobacteraceae bacterium | reverse complement strand
CGACGACCTCGAGGAGTTCCTCACCGGTCGCCGCGCCACTCGGCCGCCGGAGACCGATCGGGTCCTGGCCACCGTCCTGTTCACCGACATCGTCGGCTCCACGCAGCGCGCGTCACAGCTCGGCGACGGTCCCTGGCGCGCTCTGCTCGACGAGCACAACCGAACCGTGCGCGCCGAGCTGCGGACCTGGCGCGGGACCGAGATCAAGACGATCGGCGACGGCTTCCTGGCGACGTTCGACGGCCCTGCCCGCGCGGTCAACTGCGCGGCGGCAATCGTCGATTCGCTCGCTGAGCTGAATCTGCCGATCCGAGCCGGCGTGCACACCGGCGAGTGCGAGTTGCTCGGCGACGACGTCGCCGGCATCGCCGTGCACATCGGGGCGCGGGTGATGGAGCGTGCCGGTCCGGGTGAAGTGCTCGCATCGAGCACCGTCAAGGACCTTGTGTTCGGGTCGGGGCTGCGGTTCTCGGACCGGGGCGCGCACTCTCTGCGGGGCGTGCCGGACGAGTGGCGGCTGTTCGCGCTGGAGCGCTGAACCGCGTAGCGCCCGCGGTCTAAGCGCTCTCGCGGTGCGCAGGCCCAACCTCGCGCGGCATCTCGCGCGCGATCCAGGCATCGGGGTCCTTCAGCTCCTGGGCGGTGGGGAGGGCCTCCGGGCTCGAGAACACGTGCCGTAGCGCCTCGGTGCCGCGAGCGCGCACGATCGCGTCGCAGAAGTACTTGCCCTGCTCGTACTGGCGCAGCTTGAGATCGAGGCCGAGCAGCTTGGCCATCAGCCGCGACAGCCCCGACTGCGAGCGCCGGCGGCGGTCCAGCGCGGCGCGCAGCTTGGGCAGCGACGGGATCAGGTCGGGCGCCACCGCGTCCATCACGTGCTCCGCGTGGCCTTCGATCACCGCCATCACCGACTGCACCCGGTCAAGCGTCTCGCGCTCGGGCTCGGTCGTCACGACCGAGATCAGGTCTCCACGCCGCAGCGCGCCGATGATCCGCTTGATCTCGTCGCCGGTGGGCAGCTTGAACTTGCGGTCTGACCCTGACTCGATCCGCAGCTCGGCGGTGTTCAGCAGCTCACGAACGAGCCCCGCGACGTACGAGTGAAGCCACGGAACTCCCGCAAACTGGACGGCGTGGGTCACCTCGTGAAGCGCGACCCAGGTCATGAACTCCTTCTCGTCGGCTGAGAACGCCTGCTGGGCCTGCCCGAGATTGGGCAGTACGAACAGCAGCCGCGGCGGGCGATTCTCGTCGACCTCGTCCAGCAGGACCAGCTCGTACTGGCCCAGCACACGCTGGGACAGATAGCCGAGCACGACCCCCACCTCAGTGCTGACGACCAGCCCCATGCTGATCTGCGCGGCCGGGCGAAGCGGACCCAGGTTCTTGCCGGCGCGCTCGAGCACGGGGTCGAGCAGCACCCGCATCGAGTTGATGTTGCTCGAGATCCATTCCCGCCGGCTGATGCCCTCGGGCGGCGGCAGCGGCCGCACCGGCACGAGCCCCGTGTACGCCGTCACCCTGGCCTCCGACTCGGTCGCCAGCTCCCTGAGGTTGGCGTCGGGCATGTGCCCGTTCGAGGATCCGCCGACGAACGTGGCGATTCGCTCCGCGATCACCCAGTCGATCATTGCGGGATCCTCGCAAGCTGCTCGATCGTCTCCGGCGACCGCGCCGCGACCACCGGCGAGCTCGGCGCGACGTCCAGTGGCGCGCCCAGCGGCTCCGAGCACCACGGGAAGCTGACGATTCCGCCGCCCTCGCGCACGATCAGCTGGCCGGCGGCGGCGTCGACACCGCGTGAGCGCCGCAGCGAAACCAAGCCGTCGAACCGGGCTCCCGCCACCTGGCATAGCGATGCCGCCAGGGTGCCCAGCGCCCGCAGGCGGTAGGCGGAGTCGACCAATCCGTCGATCGACGCGGCCACCCAACGTGGGTCCGCCGACTCAATCCCGAGCACCTCGAGGCGGCCGTCACGCCCACGACGCTCCGGAAGCGACGGATCGAGCTTGGTGCCGTTGAGCCATGCGCCCTCGCCGCGTTTGGCCCACCACTCCTCGCGAGGGCCGAAGTCGTAGACGAACCCGAACACGACGTCGGCCATCGTGTTGCCTTCGGCGACAGCGATCGACAGCGCGTAGTGAGAGATCCGGCGCTTGGCGTTGAGCGACCCGTCGATCGGATCGATGATCACCACCACGCTGCCGTCCCCGTAGTCGAGCTCGCCGCGCTCTTCGGAGATCACGTGGAAGCCGTAGCCCTGTTCACGCAGGCCATCGAGTTCGTCGAGCACGACCGATTCGGCGGAGCGGTCGATCACCAGCGTGCGGTCCCCGCCGCTGCCGCGGCTGCCAGTCTCCTCGGCGCGTTCCTGCGTGGTCGGCGACCCTGCAAGGATCTCCGAAAGCCCGACCACCGCCCGCCTGCAGACGCCCAGCCAATCTGCGTCGAGTGCGGAACGGGTGGAGGTCATCGCAGACCTATGCTTGCAGAGTGAGTGTGGAGCACGAACAGTTGACCGAAGCTGAAGGCCGGCTGTGGGCGTCTGGGCACCCGGCGGACCGAGGGTTTGCGGTCGATGATCTCCTTCCCCTGCAACGGGATGCCGTCACACACAGCGGGGGCCCGCTGGTCGTACTCGGGGCGGCGGGCACGGGCAAGACGCGGGTGATCTCCGAGCGGTTCTCGTGGCTGGTGTCCCAGGGATCCCGGCCTGAGCGGATCGCAGTGCTCGTCCCGTCCGTCGCCCGCGCCGATGCGCTTCGCACCCAGCTGGAGGGGGCGCTGAACCGCGGCTATGAGGAGCTGTTCGTGGTGACGCCCACGCAGCTCGCGGCCGTGATCCTCGGCGGCACGGGCCCGGCGTCCGACACGGTCGAGGCGGCGCTCGCGCCGGGTGATCGGCTCGCGATGCTGGTCGAGCGGATCGACGAGCTGTCGCTGCAGCGCCACGATTTCGGCGGGAACGCGAATGCGCTGCTCGGCGGGTTCGTACGCCGCATCGACCGCCTCAAGGCCGAGCTGGTCGGGCCCGACGACTACGCGCGGTGGGCGTCGTACCTGGAGGCGGGCGAGAGCGACCCGTCAGAGGCCGCAATCGCACACGAGTTCGCGGAGGTCTACCGGACCCACGAACGCATCCTCGCCGAGGCCGGGGCGCGCGACGACGGCGACCTGGTCCGCGACGCGCTGCGTCGTGTCCGCGAGCAGCCGGGAGTCGCAAAGCGCTTCGAGCACGTGCTGATCGACGACGCGCAGGAGCTGGACCTAGGGCCGGCCAGTCTTGCCCTCGAGGTTGCAGGCACCGGGCTGACCGCCGCCGGGGACCCGGCGCACGCGCTGCGGCGGCTGCGCGGAGCGGGCGCGCAGCGGATGCGCAGCTTCGCCGTCAACGGAGCGCGGGAGATCACGCTCGAGCGCAGCGTCCGCTGCCCGGAGCCGATCCTGCGCGTGGCTCAATCGGTCGTTGACTTCGACGCCCAGGCCGCCGCCGGCGACGGGAAGGTGGCGTTCTGGCGCTGTGCCAACGACCGCGCGCAGGCGCAGTCGGTGGCGGCGGACATCGAGCGGCTGACCGCACGCGAAGGCGTCGCACCCGGTCAAATCGTCGTGCTCGTCCCGGCCATCTCCAGAGAGGGCCAGGCGGTCGC
>DASYFZ010000148.1:0-2840 GCA_036000295.1 Solirubrobacteraceae bacterium | reverse complement strand
GTCAGGTCGAGCGGCGACCCCTCAAGCAGGGAGTAGCGGGCCTGCTCGTGGGTGACCTCAACCCGCAGCCGCCGGTCGCGAAAGCACATGCCGAAGGCCAGCCGGGTGAGTCGCTCGGGTAGACGGGGGTTGAAGCTGAGCACGCCGTCGTGGTCGCGCATGCCGCCAAAACCGGCGACGGCGACGATCCATGTGCCGGCCAGCGAGGCGATGTGCAGGCCGTCGCGGGTGTTGTGTTCGAGGTTGTCGAGATCGATGAGGGCGGCCTCGGCGAAGTAGTCGTAGGCCAGCTCCAGGTGTCCAACCTCTGCGGCGATCACCGCCTGCGTGCAGGCCGACAGTGAGGAGTCGCGCACGGTCAGCGCCTCGTAGTAGGCGAAGTTCCGAGCCTTCTCCTGCGCGGTGAACGCGTCTCCGCGCAAGTGCATCGCCAGCACCAGGTCGGCCTGCTTGACCACCTGCTTACGGTAAAGGTCGAAGTACGGAAAGTGCGACAGCAGCGGGTACTGACCAGGCGCGGTGTGCTTGAAGTCCCATGGTTGATGCTCTGTGAAACCCTCAGCCTGGGGATGGACGCCGAGCCGTTCGTCGAAGGGGATCAGGATCGCCCTGGCAGCGTCGCGCCAGGCCGCCGTCTCCTCCGGCTCGAGACCGAGCTTGGCCGCCACGTCAGGGTGACGCTGGACGGTGTCGGCGGCGAGGCGCAGGTTACGCTGCGCCATCAGGTTGGTGTAAACGTTGTTGTCTGTGACGGCGCTGTACTCGTCGGGGCCGGTGACGCCGTCGATCCGAAAGCGCCCGCGGGAATCGTGATGACCCAACGAGCACCACAGCCGTGCGGTTTCGACCAGCAGCTCGAGCCCTGTCTCGCGCTCGAACGCCTCGTCGTCGGCCGCCGCCTGGTAGCGCCCGACCGCATCGGCGATGTCAGCGCCGATGTGAAAGCCGGCGGTTCCTGCCGGCCAGTACCCCGAGCACTCCTGCCCGTCGATCGTCCGCCAGGGGAACGCCGCGCCCTTCAATCCCAGCAGCTTGGCCCGATCTCGGGCCAAGCCCAGTGTCGTGTGGCGCCAGCGAAGCGCATCGCGGGCGGCGTGGGGGGCGGTGTAGGTCAGGACCGGCAGGACGAACGTCTCGGTGTCCCAGAACGTGTGGCCGTCGTAGCCAGTGCCAGTCAGGCCCTTGGCCGCGATCGCGCGCCGCTCGCCCCTCGCGCCCGCTTGCAGCGTGTGAAAGAGCGCGAAGCGCAGCGCCTGCTGGAGTCCGGCGTCGCCTACGAGCTCGACGTCGGCACGCTCCCAGAAGTCGTCGAGATACTTGCGTTGGGCGTCGAGCAGCCCCTCCCAGCCGGTATGGCGCGCCAGCGCCAGCGCACCAACGACCTGATCGCGCAGCGCAGCCGTCGAGCGCCGGCTCGACCACCCGTAGGCCAGCAGCTTCACAACCTGCAGCCCCTGCCCCGGCGCTGCGTCGGCCGTGATCGTCAGCCGCCCGAGGTCCGCGCTGCTCTCGATCGCGGTCTCGGTTCCCGGTGGGCCAGTGACGATGTGATCCATCGCGGCGGACAGCCGCAGCGCGCTCCTTTGCGTGGCGTGGACAAGCACGGCGCGGGCGTCATGGTCTGAGTGCTCCTCCGAGCGCAGCGTCGCGGCCAGATCCGCGGCCGCACGGGGATCGTGCCCGGCCCCTGGCATCGGCTCGTTGGCAACGAGCTCTGACTGCACCACCAGCCGCGCAGGCGCGTCTAGCGGCTCGACCTCGTATAGGACGGCGGCGACTGCCCGCTGGACCAGCGAAACCAGACGAACGGAAGTGACCCGCACCGGTTGTCCGGTTGGCGACACCCACTCCGCGCGGCGTCGCAGCACACCCGCTCGGAAGTCAAGCGTCCGCTCGTGGCTGCGCAGCTCGCCGAGGCGCATATCGAAGGGCTCGTCGTCGACGAGCAGGCGGATGACCTTGCCGTTGGTTACGTTGACGGCCGTCTGTCCGGCCTCCGGGTAGCCGTATCCGGCCTCGGCGTAGGGCAGCGAGCGTTGCTCGTAGAAGCCGTTTAGGTACGTCCCGGGCAAGCCCGGTGGCTCGCCCTCGTCGAGGTTTCCGCGCAGCCCGATGTGCCCGTTTGCCAATGTGAACAGCGACCCGGCTTGGTCGATGACGTTGAGGTCAAGCTCGGTCTCGCGCAGCGACCACGGCTCAACCGGATAGGCAGAGTGCGTGATCATGCCGCGCGCTCCGAGGCGTCGTCGTCGCCGGGGCTGTGGATGACGAGCGTCGGTCGGTCGGCGTGATGGACGACGGCGGTGGAGACGCTCCCCAGCAGTATCGAACGCAGCCCGGTGAGCCCGCGCGACCCGATCACAATCATCGACGCATCGTGGCGCTCGGCGATCTCGAGGATCGTCGTCCAGACAGGTCCCGTGGCCTTGACGGCGAGGGGCTCGGCCTGCAGTCCGGCAGCCTCAGCGACGCGCACGCCCTCACTGACGATACGGCCGCCGAGCTCGGCGGCCGCCCGATCGAGCTCAACGTAGTCGAGCATATTCTCGGTCGCGCCCGCCCAGGCAAAGCTGCCCAGGCCAACGGTCGTCTGCCACACGGTCAGGACTACCGCATTTCGGGTGCGGAGCAAGTCCGCTGCGCGCTCGATGGCGTGCTTGGCAGGATCGGACCCGTCATAGCAGAGAAGTAGTGGGGTGTCAGCGCCCGTGGCCATGAGGCCTCCTGGAGAGTTCGTCGTGGATTCGCGCTTGGGCAGTCCTTGCTCGGGCGCGACGTGGCCACGCCGTCGTTTTCGTAGTCATGGTTCTCTAGCGTTGCCTGGGCGATCCCGTCTTACG
>DASYFZ010000094.1:0-5109 GCA_036000295.1 Solirubrobacteraceae bacterium | reverse complement strand
ATCCTCGACGCGGCCGTGGCGTACGAGCGTGGGAGCTTTGCCGCAGACAGTCTTCAGGGCCACCGGAGGGATGCCGGAGACGCCTACCGCCAGGCGCTTCGCTGGGCGCAGTCCACGGTTGCGGAGATCGCATAGCCGCCCAACACGGTGATCGCGTAGCGCCCGACAGCTTCGGCACGCAGGGTGCCCGGAGGAATGAAACGGCCCGCCATTGGCGGGCCGTTTCTGCGTGGAGAGGAGAGATGTCTCCGGGCGCTCTTGTTGTGTTGGGAGGAAGCTTTCGTGCTGGCCGGGCGGCTTTGGCGGCGCTGGGCGCTTTGGCGGCGCTAGGCGGCCTCCACGTAGCGGGTAGCGAGGTTCAGGCACACCAGCATGCCGGTCATGACCGCCAGGAAGATCGCGGCGGGCTGGTCGCCTGTGGCGGCGGTAGCCAGTGCTGCCACGGCAGTTGTGACGGCCAGCAAGCTGTCGAGGTGGGAGCGCCAGAGGGTCGCGTAGCGCCCGGGGGCGATGAACGTCAGGCCAAAGCCGATCTCGATAGCGCCCAACGTCGCTGTCAGAATCAGCCCGGCGACCTGGAAGTGCAGGACAGCCGGCGCCAGCAGCATCACCATCCCCAGCAGGACGGCGATCGCGCCGTGCGTCGGGAGACTGACATGTCTGCGTAGATAGGTCACGACTCCCATGGTGCAACACCTGGACGGCGAACTCTGTGACCTCGATCACGTACCGTTCGGCGCCGATGAGACGCGTTCGGCTTGACACGCTGCTCTCTGAACGGGGCATGTTCCCGTCCCGTACGCGCGCCGCGGCGTCCGTGCTCGCGGGCGACGTCCTGCTGCTCCCTGGGCGCCGCCGCGCCGAGAAGCCCGGGCAGATGGTTCCGGACGACGTCGAGGTCGAGCTGCGCGACGCCCCGGCCTTCGTGTCACGCGGCGGGATCAAGCTGGCTAACGCGCTCGAGCTGCTGGCGCTCGAGGTCGCGGGCCGTTCCGCGCTTGACGTGGGCGCGTCGACCGGAGGGTTCACCGACTGCCTGCTTCAACGCGGCGCTGCCCACGTCGTCGCGCTCGACGTGGCATACGGGGAGCTCGACTGGCGGTTGCGCAACGATCCACGGGTGACGGTGATTGAGCGGCACAATGCACGCTCGCTGCGCCCTGATGAGCTGCCGTATGCGCCCGACCTGATCGTGATCGACGTCTCCTTCATCTCGCTGGCGAAGGTGCTCCCGGCCGTGCTCGCGTGCGCCGCTGACCGTTTCGACTGCCTGGCGCTCGTCAAGCCGCAGTTCGAGGTCGGCCGCGAGGGTGTGGGCAAGGGCGGCGTGGTGCGGGATCCGGCGGCGCGCCGGGGTGCTTTGTTGGGTGTGGCTCGTGGCGCTGTGGGCCTCGGAGTGTCTGTGGTCGGCTTTGCCAGCTCTGGGCTGCCAGGTCCGAAAGGGAACCTCGAGACGTTCGTGTGGCTTGCGGAGGCTGGGCGCACGCCGGTCGCGGATGTGGATCGCGCCGTTGCGGAGGTCGAGCCGTGAACCCCGTCCGCACCGCGACCGTGTTCACCCACCGCCGCCCGACCGAGACCGGGCCGGCGGTCAACATCCTCGTCGACATGGCGCGCGACGCCGGCGCCGTGCTGCGGTTCGACCCCGCCGAGACGCGCAAGCACCGGCTCGAGCTTGCCGAGGGCCTCGAGCTCGACGCGCCCGTCCGCCACGACGTCGACATCTGCTTCGCCCTGGGCGGCGACGGGACGATCCTCAGCGCGCTGCGCACGTACGCGGGCACGAGCGTTCCCGTGTTCGGCATCAACTTCGGCGAGATCGGGTTCCTCGCAACCGTCGACCGCGATGCCGCCCGCTCGGGCTTCCGGCGGGCGTTCGCCGGCGAGTTCGAGGTGCTCGCCCTGCCGGGGATCAGCGTCTCGGGAGGCGACGAGGAGTGGCTGGCGATCAACGACGTGTCGATGCACCGCCAGCCCGGTAACCGCGTCGCGGATCTGGCCTACGGCGTCGGCTCCGACGAGGTTGGCAGGGTCCACTGCGACGGCCTGGTGGTCGCTACGCCGGCCGGGTCGACCGGCTACAACCTTGCCAACGGCGGGCCCGTGATGGCCTGGGGCGTCGAGGGGTTCGTGGTCTCGTTCATCGCGCCGCACTCGCTGACCGCGCGCGCCCTCGTGGTCTCGCCAACCGATGTCCTGACCGTCCACAACCGCTCCCGGGAGGAGCCGGTGGACGTGACCGTCGACGGCCGCCCGGTGAGCGTGCTCGCGCCGGGAGAGCAGGTCGAGGCGCGGTTCGTCGGCAACCAGGGATCGCTCGCGCAGGTCGCGGGCGCGACGTTCTACGAGCGCCTGCGTCAGAAGTTCGGGCGCCTGGCGACTGCGACCTAGCCGCACGGATGTCCGCGCCTGTCGCCCGAGCCCCCTCCCGATCCGTCGGCGGCGCCTGGTAAACCGAACGCCCATGCTGCACGAGCTGCGCGTCGAGAATCTGCTGTTGCTGGACCGGGCCGAGCTGCGCCTGTCGCCGGGCCTGAACGTCCTCACCGGCGAGACGGGCGCCGGCAAGACCCTGCTGGCCCAGGCGCTCGACCTGCTGCTGGGCGGGCGGGCGGGTAGCGGCATCGTTCGCGGCGGCGCCGCCGAGGCATACGTGGAGGGCGTCTTCTCGCGGCCGGAGTCGCTCGATCCCGAGCTCGCCGAGCGCCTGCCCGACGATGCCGAGGAGATCGTGCTGGCCCGCAGGGTGTGGCCCGACGGCCGCACCCGCGCCTACGTCTGCGGCAGGTCGGCGACGGTCGCAGACCTGCGTGATCTCGGCGGGCGCATGGTCGCGTTCTACGGACAGCACGAACACCGCAAGCTGATGCTCTCCGCCGCCCAGCTCGACATCCTCGACGCTCATTGCGGCCCATTCCAGATGGAGCTCCGGGCACGGCTCACCGAGACCTATGATCGCGTCCGCGCCACCGAGCAGCGGATCGCCGAGCTTCGGGAGATGGCCGGTGCCCGCGAGCGCGAGCTCGACCTGCTCGCGTTCGAGCTTGACGAGATCGAGGCGGTCGCGCCAAGCGAGGAGGAAGAGAAGAGTCTCGTGGCCGACCGCGACCGGCTGCGCCATCTCGATGCGCTGCGGCTCGCGGCGTCCGCCGGAGCGGAGGCGGTCTCGCCCGACGGCGGGGGAGGGGTCTCCGAGCTGCTCGCCCAGGCCGAGCGCCAGCTCGAGGGCGTCAGCGAGATCGACCCACGGCTGAAAACCATGTCCGAGCGCCTCCAGGCGCTGCGCTACGAGGCCGAAGACCTCGGCCAGGAGCTGCACGCCTACCTGCTCGAGCTTGAATCGGACGGCGGCGAGGGAAGTGGTGCAGCGTCGCTCGAGGCGGTCGAAGAGCGCTTGGCCGTGTTCGCCCGGCTGCAGCGGAAGCACGGCGGCACGATCGCCGAGGTCCTCGCCCACGCCGAGCGCTGCCGAGCCAGGCGAGAGCAGCTCGAGCATGCGGACACCGCGCTTGAGTCCGGGGAGGAGGAGCTCGCCAAGGCCCAGGCCGAGCTCGACGCGCTCGCGGCCGAGCTGTCGGAACGCCGCCGGGAAGCCGCGCCCGAGCTCGCCGAGGCGGTCCGAGCACGGCTGGCGGAGCTCGCGATGCCCGACGCGACCTTCGAGGTCGACCTGCGCCCACGCCCGGACGGCTGCGGTCCGCGCGGAGCCGACGTGGTGGAGCTGATGATCGCCGCGAACCCGGGGATGCCCGCTGGTGCATTACGAGAGATCGCCTCCGGCGGCGAGCTCTCGAGGGTGATGCTCGCGCTCTTGACCGTCGCCCACGTCGACGCCGGCCCAGGCGGTCCGAGCGGCCCCGGGCCCGGCGAGAGCCCGCTGCTCGTGTTCGACGAGATCGACGCCGGCATCGGCGGCCATACGGCACGCGCAGTCGGCGAGCACCTGCGCGACCTCGCCACGGGCCGCCAGCTGCTGTGCATCACGCACCTGCCCCAGGTCGCGGCGCTCGCCTCACGGCACTTCACGATCGCCAAGGACACCGGGACCGTGCCCGCAACCACGAGCGTCACCGAGCTCGGCGGCGATTCGATCGTCGGCGAGCTCGTGAGGATGCTCGGCGCCGGGGAGGGCGACCGCGCCGCCAAGCAGCACGCCCGGCAGCTGCTCAGGGCAGCTGCCTGAGCGGTCCCGTGCGGCGGCTCGGCGAGATCCAATCCAGCACGTTGCGGGGTCTTGGGGGCAGAGCGTGACCCGGGGGCGCGGACTGTCCGCGCGGGCCGCTACCTTCAGATTGACATCAGGTAGCTAGACTCGGGAGTCAGTTTGATGGCCCCAGGTGAGACGCGTTTCATCTTCATAACCGGCGGGGTCGTCTCGTCGCTTGGCAAGGGCATCGCCGCAGCCTCGATTGGGCGACTGCTGGTGGCTCGCGGGCTGGACGTCCAGCTGCAGAAGTTCGACCCGTACATCAACGTCGACCCCGGCACGATGTCGCCCTACCAGCACGGTGAGGTGTTCGTGACCGAGGACGGCGCCGAGACCGACCTCGACCTCGGCCACTACGAGCGGTTCACGAGCGCCAACACGAGCCGCGCCTCGAACGTCACCGCCGGCGGGATCTACAACACCGTGATCCGTCGCGAGCGGCGCGGCGACTACCTCGGCGCGACCGTCCAGGTCGTCCCGCACATCACCGACGAGATCAAGCACCGCATCAAGCTGATGGCGGAGTCCAGCGACGTCGACTTCGTGATCACCGAGATCGGCGGCACGGTGGGCGACATCGAGTCACTCCCGTTCCTCGAGGCGATCCGGCAGTTCCCCGTCGATGTCGGCCGGCGCCGGTGCATGTTCATCCACCTGACGCTCGTGCCCTACATCAGCCACGCCGGCGAGCTCAAGACCAAGCCCACGCAACACTCCGTCAACGAGCTGCGGCGAATCGGAATCGCACCCGACATGGTCGTTTGCCGCTCGGAATCGGAGCTGTCGCACGACATCCGCCGCAAGATCGCCCTGTTCGCAAGCCTGCCGGTCGAAGCGGTCGTGTCGGCGCGCGACGTGCCCGACATCTACCAGGTCCCGCTGGTGTTCAACTCCCAGGGCGT
>DASYFZ010000082.1:0-2109 GCA_036000295.1 Solirubrobacteraceae bacterium | reverse complement strand
CCGACGGGCGTTGCGGGCGTGGGCCGCGCCGCTCGAGTTCACGAGCAGCCCCAGCAAGCGCTTGGTCTCGGGCCAGCGCTGAACGGCGTACTCCTCGTGCACCTCGCGGGTGTACTCGGCCATCCGCCAGATCCAGGCGTTTGCCTGATCGCGGCGCCCGATGCGCCGCTCGGCGAGCGCCTGAAGCATGATCTTGACTCCCTCGCGACGCTCGTCGCGAGGCCAACCGGCCATGATGTCGATCGCGGTGTCGAACGCCTCGGCGTCGCGGCTTGCGGCGATCTCCTGCAGCGCGCGCAGGCGCAGCTGCGAGGTGCGGTTGCGCTGGACGGCGGTCAGCAGGAAACGGCGCTTGAGCTCGCCGCCGCGGTCGAAGTGCAGCATCGCCTTGGCGCGCCGCCAGCCATTGGGAGCGACGCGCGCACCGGCAAGCGCCGCCCACACGTGCTGCTCGCCGTAGTCCAGATGCTCGACCGCGATCCGCCAGAGCTCGCGCTCGAACACCTCGGCGCGCCGGTCGGGATCGGGCGTCACCGGCAGCACGCGACGCTCGACCCGGACGCGGCGGCCGCGGCCGCGGCGAACCGGCCCGACGACGATGGCACCGCCGCGATAGACGTCGCGGTCAAGCAGCGAGTGCAGCGTGACCACCGGATCGTCGTGCTTGGTGGCAGGGTGGACGAAGTCCACGACGATCCCGGCCTCCTTGCCCGGATGCCGACGCGTGACGCGGCCGACGCGCTGCTGGTAGATGCGCTTGGAGGCGGTCGGAGCGAGGTGCATGCAGATCGTCGCGCGCGGGCTGTTCCATCCCTCGGCGAGCAGCTGCGCGTTGACGAGCACGTCGATCTTGCCCGACTCGTAGTCGGCGAGGATCCGGGCGAGCTGGCGCTTGGGGGTCTCGCCTGAAACGCCCTGGGCCTTGATGCCGATGTCCTGGAACGCCTTTGCGACGTTGTAGGCGTGGCGGACGCCGGCCGCGTAGACGACGCCGGGCACGCCGTTGAAGCGCGTCTTGTAGAGGTCGGCGATCGCGAGGTTGAAGGGGGTCTGGTCCAGCAGCTCGGCCAGCATCTCCTGGTCGAACTCGGTGTCCACTTCGCCGCGTCTCAGCGGCACCTTCGCGATCGTGCGGACGCCCGGACCGGGCGGGATCCGGATGCAGCGAAGCGGCGCGATCACGCCGCGGCGCGCCGCCTGCGCGAGGTCGAAGCGCGACGTCTGCGTCGGGAACAGGTCGGTGACGTGGCGGGCGATCAGCGCGCCGGTCGCGGTCATCCCGACAAAGATCGGACCCGACCATGCGCGGATCGACGCGGAGGTCTTCTCGCCCAGCGCCGTGTGCGCCTCGTCGCAGATCACGATCGTGTACGCGTCGGAGATCCGGCCGGCGTTGCGCACGAACCACTGGTAGGTCTCGACCGTGACCGGGCCGTTGGCCGCGTCCTGGCCGTTGAGCAGCGGCGGGTGGATCCGGTCGCGGTATCCGCGGTCGCGAAGCTCGCCGTTGAACTGGTCGACGAGGTTGCGGCGGTGGGTCAGGATCAGGACGCCGCCGGTGCGCGATGCCTCGACGAAGCCCAGCGCGGCGACGGTCTTGCCCGCGCCGGTCGCGTGCTCGAACCAGAACCGGCGGTCGGCGTTGGGGTCCTCGGGCTGCTCCCCGATCTCGACGTCCTCGTCGAGCTCGGCGTCTGCCTGCCAGTCGACCGGCTCCTCGTCGTCGTCGGCGGCGCGATCGTCGAGCTCGGGCTCGTCGTCCTCGTCGTCGTCCGCCTCGTCCGCGTCGTCGTCTTCGTCGACATCGTCGTCCGCGTCGTCTTCGTCCTCGTCGTCATCATCGTCGTCGTCATCGTCGTCGAGGAGGTCTTCCTCGTCGTCGTCATCCTCGGTGAGGGTCGCGCTCGGAACGTCGTCGTCCTCGGGATCCTGGGCACCGGCGATCGGCGGCAGGTCCTGGGCAGCGACCGAACCGTTGCCGTTCCCGTTGCCGTTGCGCTGGACCTCGGCCAGCAGTGCGGTCAGCGTCCCGGAAAGCGCGTCGACCTGGTGGGCCGACAGGACGGTGCCGTCGGCGAGGTGCGGCTCATCCTCGGACAGCAGGCGCTC
>DASYFZ010000076.1:0-2470 GCA_036000295.1 Solirubrobacteraceae bacterium | reverse complement strand
TCACTGAACCATTTGACTGTTCCAGTAGGCATGACTGACTCCTCCGTAGCTTGAAGTGCTGCTGCCGGAGGTTTTGCGGTTCGACACGTACCCCGGGGCCTGCACCAGCTGTGTTCGCCATCCGAACACTCGGACGGCCTTACAGGCGCGCAAAATATCATGGGCGCCGGCATATTCGTCGCCTCCTCTGCTACCGGATCAAGGCATCCTTTGGGAACGATGGAAGACCCCATGCCGATCGGACGTCACGCCGCGATTCCACTGCGTGAGATCACGTTGCGCGCCTCGCGCTCGTCGGGCCCGGGCGGCCAGCACGCCAACGTCACCGCCTCCCGGATCGAGGCGATTTTCGACGTCGCGGCGTCGGGCGCGCTGACCGACGAGCAGAAGCGCCGCGTGATCGCGCGGCTCGGCCCGCGCGTGGTCGCCGTGGCACAGGACGAGCGCAGCCAGACCCGCAACCGCGAGCTCGCCCTGCAGCGCCTCCAGCGCCGGTTGACGTCCGCGCTGCGCGTGGCGCGGCCGCGACACGAGACCAAGCCGACGCGGGCGTCCGTGCAGCGCCGGCTTGACTCCAAGCGCCGCCAATCGGCACGCAAGCGCGACCGCCGTCATCCCGGCGCCGACGACTGAGAAGTGTCGCCTTCTGGGGCCACCTGTCGGCTCTAGATGGCGACACTTCGCCGGCCGGGCCAAGCGACCCGTCTACGCTCGAAGCAATGCGCTGGATTGTCGACGGCATGAACGTGATCGGGACCAGGGGGGATGCCTGGTGGAAGGACCGCGACGCGGCGATGCTCAAGCTCGTCGACATGCTCGAGCGCTGGGCCGCAAGCGATGGCGAGGATGTGACCGTCGTGTTCGAGCGGCCGCCGTCGCCGCCGATCCGGTCGACGGTGATCGTCGTGGCGCACGCTCCCAGGCCCAAGCGCAACGCCGCCGACGACGAGATCGTGCGGATCCTGCGCGCCGAGTCGGACCCGAGCCGGGTCAGGGTGGTGACCTCCGATCGCGGGCTCGCCGATCAGGCGTGGGCCGCGGGCGCCAGCGTCGAGGGCGCTGACACGTTTCGCAGCCGCATCGAGACCCTCTGAGTCTTCACTGAAGACTCCTATAAGCCGCACCAGGTGCTTGCCACAATCAGGGGATGAGCGACGACCCCGCGCGACGTGACGCGCCCCAGCGCGACGGCGGAAACCCGCCCGCTCCGGGGCCTGGCTGGCGGGTGACACCGCCGCCGCGCGGGCAGGCCGGCCGCCAGCAACCGGGCACGCCGTCGCCGCGACGCACGCAGCGCTGGATCATCGCGGGGCTGATCATCGGGGCACTGGCGATCAACCTGTGGGTCTCCTCACAGGTTCTGAAGCCCAACGCGCGCGTGCGGATCCCGTACAGCCCGACGTTCCTGGCGGAGGTCGCGAGCGGCAACGTCAGCGCGATCTCGTCGACCAACGCCTCGATTCAGGGGACGTTCAAGGCCGCGGTGAAGTACCCGGCCGACGAGCAGGGCGTGCAGGCGACCAAGTACTTCTCCACCCAGATCCCGTCGTTTGCCAACAACAACCAGCTGTTCGCAGAGCTCAAGAGCCAGAAGGTCACGATCAACGCCAATAACCCCGACACAGGGCCGTCCTTCCTCACCAGCCTGATCTTCGGGTTCGGTCCGACGCTGCTGCTCGTCCTGCTGTTCGTGTTCCTGATCCGCCGTGCGGCGGGCGGCGCGGGCGGCGCCGGCGGCCTGATGTCATTCGGCCGCTCGCGCGCGCGCCGGGTTGAGGCCGCCGAGCAGCCGGTGACATTCGCCGACGTAGCGGGGATCGACGAGGCCAAGGACGAGCTCACCGAGATCGTCGACTTCCTGAAGAACCCCGACAAGTATCTGAAGCTCGGCGGCCGCATCCCGCGCGGCGTGCTGCTCAGCGGCGCGCCGGGAACCGGCAAGACGCTGCTCGCCCGCGCGGTGGCCGGCGAGGCGGGCGTCCCGTTCTTTCAGATGTCCGCGTCGGAGTTCGTCGAGATGATCGTCGGCGTCGGCGCCTCGCGCGTGCGTGATCTGTTCCAGCAGGCAAAGACCGCCTCGCCCGCGATCATCTTCATCGACGAGCTCGACGCGATCGGGCGCTCGCGGGCGGCCGGCGGCTCCAACATCTCGGGCGGCCACGACGAACGCGAGCAGACGCTCAATCAGATCCTCACCGAGATGGACGGCTTTGACCCGCGCAGTGGCGTGATCGTGCTCGCCGCGACCAACCGGCCCGAGATCCTCGACCCGGCGCTGCTGCGCCCGGGCCGCTTCGATCGCCGCGTCTCCGTGCAGCCACCCGACCGCGCCGGGCGCGAGGCGATCCTCCGCGTGCACACGCGCTCGGTTCCGCTCGACGACAGCATCAAGCTCGGTTCGCTGGCCTCGTCCACTCCCGGGATGGTCGGCGCCGATCTCGCCAACCTGGTGAACGAGGCGGCGCTGCTG
>DASYFZ010000040.1:0-2474 GCA_036000295.1 Solirubrobacteraceae bacterium | reverse complement strand
CATAGCGCGACCAGCACGAGGCTGCGCCGGGCGAACCGCAGTGTCAACAGCGCAAACGGCGCGACGACCCAGATCGGGCCGAACACGTAGGCCATCCGCCGCGCCTCAACCTTCCAGCCGCCGCCCCCCAAAGCCTCCTTGATCACGTGCCAGCGCGCGGTGATCAAGGTCCCCGGCCACTCCTTACCGCGGGCGTCGATCGACGTCCGCATGAACAGGTAGAGGATCGCCGGCAGGGCCGAGACGAGTGCCGTGTCCTTCAGCGCCTGGCGATCGAACAGCCGCTCGGCCCACACCGCGTAGGCGAACGGGATCAGGAACAGGCTCGATTCGCGCACCGTGGCGCCGATCAGCATCGTGATCCCGAGCGCCAGCTTCTGGCGGCGCACGATGAACAGCGTGCCGAGCGTCAGCACCAGCAGCGACTCCGGGTCGACGTTGCGGCCGTGGCGCAGGATCACGACCAGTGCCGCCGGCGACAGCACCAGCCCGACCACCAGCGCGACCGACAGCCGCGGTCTGACGTCGAAGATCCCGAGCAGCGTGAACAGCACGCCGCCGGTCACCGCCAGCGACAGGCACGCAAGCAGCGTGAACGACGTCGTGTGCGAGAACGGCAGCACGTGCACCACCCACGGGACCGCGATCCGGTACGCGTAGGGGAACGTGTGCGGGCCGCCCGGATGGCTCGCCATCCGCTCGTAGTAGGGGTCGTCGCCGCGGATCCCGGACTCATGCTTGAGCACGGCGTTGGCGAGCAGCGTCGCCGCCAGGCACAGCAGCGCGACGGCGACCGCCGGCGGCACCCGGCGGGCGGTCGACAGCAACGACTCGCTCGGGCTCAGCGACGGGCGCTTGTCGAGGGCGTGGGTCGAGGCTGGTTGTGCGTCAGCGTTCAAGGCACGGATCTGAGCCCGCCCCCCCCGCTTGGCGGCGGGCCCAGCTCATCTTCTCGATCGGGTCGCCTCAGGCTAGCCGGAAGCGGCCGCGAAACCCTCCGCTACCTTCGCCCAGTTGACGACGTTCCACCACGCGTCGAGGTAGTCGGGGCGGCGGTTCTGGTAGTTGAGGTAGTAGGCGTGCTCCCACACGTCGACGCCCAAAAGCGGCGTGTTGCCGTCGCTGATCGGGTTGTCCTGGTTGGCGGTCGAGACGATCGCCAGTCCGGAGCCGTCGTGGATCAGCCACGCCCAGCCGGAGCCGAAGCGCTTGACGCCGGCGTCCTTGAGCTGCGCCTTGAAGTCGTCGAACGAGCCGAAAGCGGAGTCGATCGCCGATCCAAGGTCGCCGTCGGGCGCGCCGCCGCCGTTGGGGCTCATCCACTCCCAGAACAGCGAGTGGTTGTAGTGGCCGCCGGCCTGGTTGCGCACGCCGGCCTGCTTGTCACCGAGCGAGCCGAGGTTCTTTAGGACCTCTTCGACCGGCTTGTCAGCCCATTCGGTGCCTTCGAGCAGGCCGTTGGCGGCGTTCACGTAGGCCTGATGGTGCTTGTCGTGATGAAGGTGCATCGTCGCTTCATCGATGGTGGGCTCAAGCGCGTTGTAGTCATACGGGAGGGGCGGCACTTCGTAGGCCATACGTTCTCCTTGCACTTGCCGACAGATTTGGGGTTGAAGGTAGTCCTATCAGACCGAAGGCGGTCGCTGGAACGCGTACGCCCCGTGGACGCGGGGATCGCGACGCGGAGCACCCCGGGTACGCTTCGCCGGTGAACGCCCTGTGACCAGGCTGTCCGAATATTTCCTTCCCACCGAGCGCGAGCCCCCCGCCGACGCGGAGGCGATCTCACACAAGCTGATGGTCCGCGCCGGGCTGATCCGCCAGGTGGGGTCGGGCCTGTGGAGCTGGCTGCCAGCCGGATGGCGCATTCACGAGCGCATCGTGCAGATCGTCCGCGAGGAGATGAACGCGATCGGCGGTCAGGAGTTGCTGATGCCAGTGCTGCACCCGGCCGAGCCGTGGCGCCGCACCGGCCGCTACGGCATCGACGAGCTGTTCAAGCTCAAGGACCGTCGCGGCGCCGACATGGTGCTCGCGATGACGCACGAGGAGATCGTCACCGGGCACGTCGCCGCCGCCGTTCGGTCATACCGCGACCTGCCGCTGATCCTCTACCACTTCCAGGTCAAGGAGCGCGACGAGCCCCGCCCGCGCGCCGGCGTGCTGCGAACGCGCGAGTTCATCATGAAGGACTCCTACACATTCGACCGCGACCGTGAGGGTCTCGACGTCGCCTACGACAAGCACGTCGTCGCGTATGACCGGATGTTCGACCGGCTCGGACTGGAGTGGTACCGGGTCGAAGCCGACGTCGGGATGATGGGCGGCACCGGCGCCCACGAGTACATGGCGCCGTGCGCGGCGGGCGAGAACGACGTGGCGCTCGCCGGCGGCTACGCGGCCAACCTCGAGGTCGCGAGCGCCGACGCCCAGGCCGTCGAGCTGCCGCCGTCGCTCGACGCGCCCGAGGAGGT
>DASYFZ010000039.1:0-7839 GCA_036000295.1 Solirubrobacteraceae bacterium | reverse complement strand
GGCAGCGGGCCTGGATCCGGACCGCTGCATCTTCTTTCGCCAGAGCGACGTTCGCGAGCACACCGAGCTGTGCTGGCTGCTGACGAGCGTGACGTCGTTCGGCGAGCTCAACCGGATGACCCAGTTCAAGGAGAAGTCGGCGGCTCAGCGCGAATTGGTGTCGGCGGGGCTGTTCGTGTATCCGGTGCTGCAGGCGGCCGACGTGCTCGCCTACCGGGCCCACGAGGTGCCGGTGGGCGAGGACCAGCGTCAGCACGTGGAGCTGATGCGAGACGTCGCCGAGCGGTTCAACGCGCACTTCGGCGACACGCTGGTCGCGCCAGTGGTCCGGGTCCCCGAGGTCGGCGCCCGGATCATGGACCTGCAATTCCCCGACCGCAAGATGTCGACGACCGGCGGCAGCCCCCAGGGAACGGTGCTGGTGCTCGACGATCCGGCGACGATCACCAAGAAGGTCAAATCGGCGGTCACGGACTCCGGGAGTGACGTCGTCCGCGGGCCTGACAAAGCGGGGATCTCGAACCTGATCGACATCATGGCGGCCGTACGCGGGATCGCGCCCGAGGACGTCGAACGCGAGTTCGGAGGGTCCGGATACGGCGGGTTCAAGCAGGCCGTGGCCGACGCCGTGGTCGAGTATCTGGCGCCGGTCCGGGAGCGCTACGAGCAGTTCCGGGGCGACGAGGCCGAGCTCGAGCAGATCCTCGCCCGCGGCGCCGACAAGGCCCGCGCGATTGCCTCGGACACGCTTTCGGACGTGCGCCGCGTGATGGGGGTCGGGCCGGTCCGCTAGTCCCTCTCGCGCCGCGCCGGTTATTCACCTCGTCGTCCGGTGGCCGCCACGGTGAGTACGCTCGCATTCGAGCCCCCCCAGCGGCGTTGGGCGGCGTCATCGTCGCCTCACGCAGCGCTGCTGCGCTTCGGCTCCTGCTTCCTTGCCCAACTCCGCCGGTGACGCCTCTCGGTGCGACCGCACCCACCATGACGACCACCCGCCTCGCTAACGTCCAATCGATGCGCCTCGTCGACCTCGAGCTGGACCTCGACGTGTTCGCCGGGCCGTTCGACCTGCTGCTGACGCTGATCCTCCGCGAGGAGATCGACCTTCTCGAGGTCGATCTGGCCGATGTCGTCGTCTCCTACATCGACCACCTCGAGCAGCGTGGCGAGCTCGATCTAGAGGCCGCGACCGAGTTCTTGGTCCTGATCGCGGCGTTGCTCGAGCTCAAGTCCCGGCTGCTACTGCCGGGCGAGGAGCAGGAGATCATCGAGCTCGATCCCGGCGAGGCGGCCGAGGAGCTGCTTGCGCGGCTGCTCGACGCCCACCGTTATCGCGCCGCCGCCAACCATCTGCAGGGCCGGCTGGCCGAGCAGGCCGGATATCGCTTCCGGTCGGCGCCGCTGCCTCCATCGTTGCGGCGCGCGTCACTGCAGGACGCGGCGGCGGTTTACGCGCCGGCCACGCTGGCACGTGCGATCGGCGAGCTGCTGCGCGTGCCCGAGCCGGTCGACCTGCGCCACATCGGCGTGCCCAAGGTCACCGTGGCCGAGCGGCTGGCACACCTGCGAAAGCTGCTCATGCGTGGGCGCTTCAGCTTCGACGACGCGGTCGCGAGCGCCGACCGCGTCACGGTCGCGGTGACGCTGTTCGCGCTGCTCGAGCTCTACAAGCAGGGCGAGGCGACCTGGATCCAGGGCGAGCCGTTCGGTGAGATCACGGTCGAGGCGACGCCGTCGGCCCCGGCCGCCAGACTGTCGGCAGCGGGATGACCGAGACCACCCTCACGACCACCGACGCCGAGCTCGAGCGCACGATCGAGTCGCTCCTGTTCCTCAGCTCAGAGCCGGTCAGCGCCGAGGCGCTGGCCGACGCGACCGGCGAGGAGCTGCATGAGGTGGTGACCGCGGTGCAGCGGCTGCGCGAGCACTACGAGTTCGAGCGGCGCGGCCTTGTCCTGCGCGAGCTCGCGGGTGGCTACGCGCTGTCCAGCCACCCCGACTCCGAGCCCGCGGCACGCAGGCTGCTGGCCCGGCCCCGCACGCCGCCGCTGACGCCCGCCCAGGCGGAGACGCTGGCGATCATCGCCTACCTGCAGCCGGTGTCGCGTCCGGAGATCGCCCGCATCCGCGGTGTCGGGGCTGAGTCGGCGGCCGCGACGCTGCTCGAGCGAGGCGTCATCGAGGAATCTGGCCGGTCGCAGTTCGGTGCGGTCCTCTACCGGACCACCGAGCTGTTCCTGCGGTTGTTCGGGCTCAACTCGCTCGACGAGCTGCCGGACATCAAGGAGTTCGACCCCGAGCCCGAGCTCGAGCAGGAGCTGCGCGAGCGGCTGCTGAAGGCCGGCGAGGCCCGCGCCGGGGGCTGACCGCCCGGGGGCTGACCGCCCGCGGGGCGGCTACGCGACGAGCGCCGCGCGACCCCGCAGGTAGCCGCTCTCGTTGTCGTGCAGATGCTCGGCGAGACGGCTCGCGAGCGCCATGATCGTCAGCGACGGGTTGACCGACAGCGTGCGCGGGATCACCGAGCTGTCGCCAACATAGAGCCGCTTGACGTCGTGGGCCTGACCGTGCAGGTCGACGACCGAGTTGGACGCGTCTGAGCCCATCCGGCAGCTGCCCTGCATGTGCGTCGTCGCCAGCCCTGACCACAGGATCCGGGTTGCGCCGGCCGCCTCGAGCACCTTGCGCGAGAACTCGAACGCGTTGCGGATCCGCTGGAGCTCGGCGGGCTGGAAGTTCGTCGTGAACTGCTCGCGCCCGTCGGCATCGAGCGTCGCGGTCGCGTTGTTGTCGTCGTTTGACATGTTCAGCAGCCCCACCCAGCGCCGGTACTGCTTGGCGGCATCGACGAGCGGCTGGCCCCACATCGGCCCGTTCTCGTCGCACAGGCTGACGGTGAAGCCGATCGGATCCTGGACGGTCACGGCCTCGACCATGAAGCCGCCGGCGTCGTCGGCGGCGAAGTCGGAGCAATGGCTCGTGATCGGCGCGACGATATGAGCGTCCTGCGGCTCGTCGAACAGCCCGAACACGAACTGCGCGGGATGCAGCCCCAGTGTGCGACCGACCATCGCGTTTGGAACCTCGGAGCGCTGAAGCAGCAGCGGCGTCGACAGCGAGCCGCACGCCGCAACCACCAGGTCGGCCTCGACCCGGTGACGCGTCCCGACGCCGTCGACGTACTCGACGCCCGTCGCCTCGGGCCCGCCCCCGTTGTCCTCGATCACGATCCGCTCGACGTGGGAGTCGGGGCGCAACGCCAGCGCGCCGGATGTGACGGTGCGCTGGATGTAGGTGTTCGCCGTGGACTTGCCCGAATTGGTCGGGCAGCCCTGCAGGCAGGACCCGCACTGACCGCAGTTCTCGTCGGTGTACATCGTCACCGGCTCGAGCGTGGCTCCGACGGCGTCAAAGCCGCGCTTGGCGGTCCGCACGCACCGTTTCTGGTCCCAGTCGGTTCGCAGTCGCACGCCCAGGTAGGCCTCGACGCGGTCGTAGTGCGGATCCAGATCGGCGCGCGAGATCGGCTCGCCGCGCTCGTTGCACAGACCGCTCGCCGCGTGCCACTTGTCGAGCTCGCGCTGGCTCGCGCGCAAAGCCACCTTCGTATTGATCGTCGTGCTGCCGCCGACGCAGCGCCCGCCGATCAGGACGACCGGACCGAGGCCGGGATCGCCGACCGGAAACGCGAATCGAATCGGCCACCAGAGGTCATGCGCCGCCCTGGTCTCCCAGCGGACGAACTCCTCCGCCTTGTGGTGACCACCGGCCTCGAGCAGCAGCACCGAGCGTCCGCGCGCCGCGAGCTCGCCCGCGACGACGCCGCCGCCGGCGCCTGAGCCCACGACCACGACCTCGAAGCGCTCGCTCATCCCTTCACGCCCATGAACGACCAGTCCTTGGCGATCCGCATCGCCAGCGGCGAGTGGAAATCGATCTCCTCATACGCGCTCGGCCCGCTCGCCCCGGGCGCGACGAAGTCCGAGTAGAAAGCCTCGATCGCAAGCGCTCTGACGTGCAGGAACGCCGGCGTCAGCGCGACCTCGTGCAGCGCGTCCGGACCGTCTCCGACCGGGCCTGCGAGGGCGTCGATCGACGCGATCACGGCCTCGCGCTCGGGCGCGGCCATCTGCGACATCAGCGCGTCGATGTAGACGACGGGCCCCACCCTCCTGGAGCCGGGGACGATCGCCTCGCACAGGGACTCGAGGACGGCGGCGCGATCTGGGTCGAGGTTGCGCGGCTCGATGTCGCGACTCTAGGGTCGGGCCACCAGCTCGTGCAAGCCTTCAGAGGCAGGATTCATTGACTGCGCGCGCGCTGCCAGCTGCCCGCAGGCGGCATCGATGTCGCGCCCCCGGGTGAGGCGCACGGTCGCGGTGATCCCGTGGCGCTCGAGCTCAGCCTTGAACGCCTCGATCGCCTTTGGGCTTGACCCCTGAAACTGCGATCCGGTCGGGTTGAACGGGATCAGGTTGACCTTGTAGATCGCAGGATCGAGGACCTGCGCCAGCGCGGCGGCCTGGGGATGCGAGTCGTTGACGCCGGCGAGCATCACGTACTCGACGAACACCTTGCGGCGCTTGCGCTCGTAGTAGGCCCTGCACGCGTCGAGCACGTCGGGCAGCGGGTAGCGGTCGTTGACCGGCATCAACTGTGAGCGCAGGGCGGGGTCCGCGGCGTGCAGCGAGAGCGCGAGGCGGAGCGGCATCGGGGCGTCGGTCAGGCGCTTGATGCCCGGGATCCAGCCGACCGTCGAGATCGCCGTGCGACGGTGGGTGATCCCAATGTCGGGCAGGCGCTCGCACGCTCCGAGCACGCCGTCGAGGTTCATCAGCGGCTCGCCCATCCCCATGAACACGGCGTGGTCGACGGGCCCGACCGTGCGGCGGAAGTGAAGCGCCTGGTCGACGATCTCCGACGCGGTCAGATTGCGCCCGAAGCGCATCTGGCCGGTCGCGCAGAACGTGCAGGTCAGCGGGCAGCCCGACTGCGAGGACACGCACAGCGATCGCCGACCGTCCCGGTAGCGCATCAGGACCGCCTCGACCGGGCGTCCGTCTTGAGTCCTAAACAGAGCCTTGACGGTGCCGTCGCGAGCGTGCGCCTCATGCTCGACGGTCAGCGTCGAGTACGGGACCGATTGCTCGAGCCGGTCGCGCAGCGCGACCGGCAAGTCGGTCATCGCGTCAAAGCCGGGCGCGCCGCGTGAGGCCCACCGCCAGATCTGGCCGGCGCGGTACCGCGGCTCTCCGAGCTCGTCGAGGGTTTGCGTCAGCAGTGCAAGGTCCATACCGCTGACTATGGTGGCAGGCGAGTGCGACTCGCCAAGTACCTAGCCCACTCCGGGATCGGCTCCCGGCGCGCCTGCGAGCAGATCATCCGCGACGGCCGGGTCAGCGTGGGGGGAGAGGTTGTGGTCGATCCGGCGCGCGACGTCGACGGCTCACAGCCGGTCAGCGTCGACGGCGAGGCGGTCCGGCCGGCCGGCACGCTCGCGGTCTACGCGGTGAACAAGCCGCGAGGGGTTGTGTCCACCGCGAGCGATCCCCAGGGTCGCCCGACGGTCGTATCGCTCGTGCCGTCGCAACGCCGCCTCTACCCGGTGGGCCGGCTGGACATCGATACGACGGGGCTGATCCTCCTGACCAACGACGGCGAGCTCGCGCACCGCCTCACGCATCCGAGCTTCGAGGTCCCCAAGACCTACAGGGCGGTCGTCGCGAACGCTCCGATCCGGCGGCAGTCAGTCGAGGCGCTGCGCCATGGGGTCGTGCTCGACGACGGTCCAACGGCGCCCGCCCGGGTCCGGCGGATCAGCGCCGACACACTCGAGCTGACGATCCACGAGGGACGCAAACGTCAGGTCAAGCGCATGTGCGAGAGCGTCGGTCACCCGGTTCGTTCGCTCGCCCGGGTCGCGATTGGCCCGCTCGAGCTAGGCGACCTGCGCCTGGGCAAGCACCGTCGGCTGAGCGACGCCGAGGTGGCCGGCCTGCAGTCCGTCAGCGCTGGACCACGACGCCGTCGCGCTGCAGCGTCGTCGCCGTAAGCGCTCGCGTAAGCGCGTGGACTCCGACTGGGGAATCAGCCGAGCATCCTGCCTGGCGACATGTGCACGAGCAGCGCGGTGTTACCTTCATCGAACCAGAACCCCTGGGCGCCGAGTCGCGTGAAGCGCAGCGCGGCTCCCGGGACCATCAGCCCTGCGACCGCAGCGGCGGCGCCGGCGAGCGCACCTGCCGTGCCCGACCGCATGCTCGTGGACACTTGTAGGTAGCCAAGGCCTGCGCTTGCAGACACCGCGCGAGCATCTCACGCGGGACGGCCGGTCCTAAACCATGGAAGACCTTAACGAAATTGCAATCAGCGCCCCCATTGTGACCACGTCACAACGGGCACTATCTCCCCAATATGCGGAAAGACTCGGCTCCGCTTGAGAGCACCGTGCTCGCGGCCACGCCCGTAGCCGGCGTGGGTGCAGCGACGGGCGACGGCGGCGTCGCCCTCCCACGCCTCCCTGCGCTGGAGGTGAGCTCTGCGCTGCCGCGGCTGCAGCGCGCGCTCGCGCCGCTCGGCGGGCGCCGCGCGCTGGCCGCGCTCGTGCTCGGAGTGTCCCTCGTCGTCGTGTTCGCGACCGCGGGAGCGTCGGCGCTGGTGCCCACGAGCGCGCTCACGTACCCCGGCTGGGAAGCCGGGCCGC
Source organism: Solirubrobacteraceae bacterium (assembly GCA_036000295.1). Lineage (GTDB taxonomy): Bacteria > Actinomycetota > Thermoleophilia > Solirubrobacterales > Solirubrobacteraceae > Palsa-465. The sequence goes on along the minus strand of DASYFZ010000039.1, from coordinate 1,136 downwards.
TGCACGTCCTGCACGGGCCGCTTTCGCATCTGCTGGGCAGCCCGCACGGGCTCAACATCGGGCTGAGCGTCGTGCTGGTCGTGATGTTGGTCGCGTACGGGGCCGTGCTCGCCACCGTGCGGTCGCTGTCGATGCGGGCGATCGTGATCACGGTCGTCGCGCTGCACGCGATCCTCCTGCTGAGCCCGCCGCAGCAGCTGACCGACCTGTTCAACTACCTCGGCTATGCGCGCCTCGGGGGCCTGCACCACCTCAACCCCTACACGCATCCGATCGCGGCCGAGATCCACGATCCGGTCTACCGGTTCACGACCTGGCATCACCTACTGAGCCCATACGGGCAGCTGTTCACCGCCTTGACCTATCCGCTGGCACGGCTGCCGCTCCCGGCCGCGTACTGGACGATGAAGGTGCTGGTCGTCCTGATGAGCCTGGCGTTCATCGCGCTCGTCGGCCTATGCGCGCGCTCGCTCGGCCGCGACCCGCGCTTTGCGGTGCTGTTCGTGGCGGCCAACCCGATCTACCTGATGTTCGCGATCCCGGGCTTCCACAACGACTTCTTCATGCTCGTGCCCTCGACCGCTTCGGTCTGGTTCCTTCTGAACCACCGCGACCGGCCGGCGGGGGCGGCGTTGATAGTGGCTGTGTTCGTGAAGTTCACGGCAGTGTTGCTGCTTCCGTTCCTGTTGATCGCCGCGCGGCCGAACATCCGCCGCCGCCGGATCGTCGAGGGCGCGGTGATCGCGACGATCCCGCTGACGGCGATGAGCATCGCGCTGTTCGGCCTCGCGATCCCCAACCTCCAGGATCAATCAACGCTGCTGACGAACTGGAGCATCCCGAACCTGTTCGGGTTGCTGATCGGCATCGGCGGTGGCACGCCGGGGCTGTTGCGAGTGCTCAACGTCGCCGTCGTGCTGACGGTGGCGCTGCTGGTGCGGCGGCGTCGCGACTGGCTCGCCGGAGCCGGCTGGGCGACGTTCGCGCTGATCGTCTGCCTGGCGTGGCTGGTGCCGTGGTATCTCGTCTGGCTGCTGCCGCTGGCGGCGCTTGCCACGAACGTCAGGCTGCGCCAGGCGGCGCTGGCGCTGACCGTGTTCCTGGTGCTTACGTTCATGCCGGTGACCGACATGTTC
>DASYFZ010000013.1:0-3659 GCA_036000295.1 Solirubrobacteraceae bacterium | reverse complement strand
CACCTGCTGCTCGAGCAGCTCGGCCTGCCGTCGCCGCCGACGGTGCTGCCCGGCGAGCCGGTCCCGTACTTCCCGGTGATGGTCAAGCCGCGCCAGGGCTCGGGCGCGCGCTCGATCCACCGCGCCGAGGACGTCGCCGGCACGGCGTTCATGGTGCAGTACATCGCCGAGCCGGCGATGGTCCAGAAGCTGATGGACGGTCCGGAGTTCTCGATCGACGCGCTGTCGGATCTCGACGGCCGCTGCCTGAACGCGATCCCCCGCACGATGATCGAGTCGCGCGGCGGTGAGTCGATCAAGGGCACCGTGATCGACGATCCGGAGCTGATCGAGCTGGGCCGCCGCGTGGTCGAGGCGCTCGGCGTACGCGGCCCGTGCACCGTCCAGGTGTTCCGCGACAGCGAGGTCGGCCTCGGGATCACCGACGTCAACACCCGCTTCGGCGGCGCGTTCCCCGCGCCGATGTACGCCGCGCTCCCGGGCCGCACGTACCCGGAGCTGATCGTGGCGATGGCGCGCGGAGAGCGGATCGAGCCCCACGTCGGCGAGTTCCGATCCGGGGTCACTTTCACGCGCTACTTCTGGCAGCTCGAGCTTGACTCCGAGCTGCAGCCGACCGGGCGCGACATCGTCAGCCCGCCCGGCCCGCCCGCACCACGGGGCATTCCGGGCGCGAATCCACTCGGCGACCGGGCGCAGCTGTCCGACGAGGTGTCGCTACGGATCCTCGAGCTTGCGGACGCGGCCGAGCTGCACGGTCTGATCGAGGCCAACCGCGAGCACCTCGCTCGGTTCATGCCATGGGCCGCCGAGCAGACGATCGCCGACACGCGTGCCTTCCTGGACGCAAAGCGCGCGCAGTTGGACGCCGGCGACGGGTTCGAGTGCGCGATCGTCAGGGAGGGGCGGATCATCGGGATGGTCGGCTTTCACTCGGTGAACTGGCGAGACCGCTCGACGAGCATCGGCTACTGGCTCGCCGCAGACGAGCAGGGTCGCGGCACGATGACCGCCGCGGTACGCGCGATGGTGGACCACGCGTTCGGATCGATGGCCCTGAAGCGGGTGGTGATCACGGCCGCCGTCCACAACGAGCGCAGCCGGGCGATCCCACAGCGCCTCGGGTTCGTGCAGGAGGGGACCCTTCGCCAGGCGGTCCGCGTCGGCGACAGCTACTTCGACGACGCCGTGTACGCGATGCTCGCCGAGGACTGGCTCGCGCAGCGCTAAGCGTTGACGGCCGCCGCGGCGGACGCGCTCGGCTCCTCGCGCCAGCACTCGCCGATGAACTCCGCGATCCGCGCGGTCAGGCGCTCGGGCCGCATCCGCAGCTCAAGCAGCGAGTTTGCGTCGATCAGCCGGGCGTTCGGGAGCTCGTGGGCGAGCATGTCGGCATCGGAGAACGGATGCACGGGATCGCGGGGGTGACCGATGACGAGTGCCGGCGGGGTCAGCGTCTGCCGCACGGTGCGGTCCGGAGCCGTGCGCCCGAACAGAATTCCCTGCAAAACGGCACCGCTCGGGCCCGGTTCCTGTGACAGCCAGTCCAGGACGATCTCCGCCAGCCCCGGGACGAGCTGGCGCGGGACCGCGCGGGTCACGCGTGCCACCTGGCGCATGGCCGGCTCGCCGAACGTCAGGGCGAACAGCAGCGGCGTGAACGCCACCGCGCACGCCGGGATCGCGTTGTCCAGCGCTGGCATCTCAAGCAGCATTCCGCGCACCCGCTCGGGCGCGATCGAGGCGAGCTCGAGCGTGATGTTGGCTCCCAGCGAGGTGCCGCCGACCACCGCCTGGTCGAGCTCGAGGTGGTCGAGCAGCGCCAGCGCCTGCAGGGCGAACGCCGGGATCGAGTAGCGCCACATCTCGCGCGGGCGGTCGGACTCGCCATGGCCGAGCGGATCGAACGTGACCACACGGCTTCCGCGCCCCGCCAGGTCGCGCGCCAGACGCTTCTGCATCTTCTGAGACAGCAGCAGGCCCGGCATCAGCACCGTCGTGCGCAGGCCCTCGCCGTAGGCTGTGTAGGCGAGCCGCTGCCCGTCGTAGCGGAAGGACGCCATCGATTCGAGGATAACCTCGAGGCCGGGCGGCACAACCCCAGATGAACGGCCCAGTACGATTGATCTGCCGCCTGACGGACACGGATGGCGGGCGGCGGTGCTGATTTCATAGGACAGACGAGGAGGACTGTTTTCATGGCGAAAGCCCCACGATCGCTCGCGGGCGACGTCGTCGCAATCACCGGTGGCGCCCGCGGCATCGGTCGCGCTACCGCGGCGGCACTGATCGCTCAAGGAGCCCGCGTCGCGATCGGCGACATCGACGCCGCGCTGGCCGAGCGCACCGCCCAGGAGCTGGGATCGGGCACCGTCGGCCTACCGCTCGACGTGACCAACCGCACGAGCTTTGCGGCGTTCCTTGACGAGGTAGAGAACCGCCTGGGCGCGCTCGACGTCCTCATCAACAACGCCGGCATCATGCCGATCGGGTCGTTCGCCGAGGAGTCCGACGCGACCGCGATCCGCATGGTCGACATCAACCTGCACGGCGTGATCTACGGCTCCAAGCTCGCGCTCGAGCGCTTCATCCCGCGCAACCGCGGCCACCTCGTGCAGATCGCCTCGATCGCCGGCAAGATGGGCTTCCCAGGCGGGGCCACTTACTGCGCGACCAAGCACGCGGTCGTCGGCCTCAGCGAGTCAATCCGCGCCGAGCTGCAGGGCACGAACATCAACCTCAGCGTCGTGATGCCCGTCGTCGTCAACACCGAGCTTGGCTCGGGCCTCGCGCAGACGCGAGGGTTCAAGCCCGTCCAGCCCGAGGACGTGGCGAATGCGATCGTCGAGGCGCTCCAAACCGGCCGCTTCGAGGTCTACGTGCCCAAGTCGATCAGCTCGATGGTCCGCCTCGCCGCGCTGACGCCGCGCAAGGCGATGGAGGCCGTCGGCCGGCTGCTCAAGGGCGACCAGGTGCTCGCGCATCCCGACCACCAGGCGCGAGCTGCCTACGAGTCGCGGATGGCCGAGACGATCGCACGTGCGCAGACGCCGTCGGTGCCCGCGTCGCCCGGACCCGTCGCCGGGCTGGAGGCCGAGGCGGAGGTCGAGACCGAAGCGGCGTAGCAGTCGGGTAGTCGACTAGGACGTCAGCCAGCCGGCGATCAGCTCGCCGATCTGCGGGCCAGCGTCTTCCTGCAGGAAGTGGCTCGCGTCGGCGATCACGTGGTCGATCTCGGTGCCCAGCGCGGCCGCGAACCGCTGTCCGGTCTCGAGCGGCAGCACCGGGTCTGAGTCCGCCCACAGGAACAGCTTCGGCCGCGTGTCGCCGCGCAGCGCTTCGAGCACGCGCTGCCCGGCGGCCGCGCCGGGCATGTCCGGGGAAATCGGCAGGATCAGCGGAAACGCGCGGGCGCCCGCCTTCGACTCAGCGCTCGGGTACGGCGCCTCATAGGCCCCGATCACCTCGTCGCCTGGGTCGTTCTTGCAGGCGCGCCGGACGAGCAGCCCGACGGGCAGGTCCTCGGTCCGCTCGACAAACGCGCGAAAGGTCATCCACGCCTCGTTCATGTGCTGGTGGCCGGTGAACAGGCCCGTGTCGAGCGCCACGATCCGGTCGACGCGATCGGCCATCTCGGCCGCCACGCGCAGCCCGATCGC
>DASYFZ010000098.1:0-2759 GCA_036000295.1 Solirubrobacteraceae bacterium | reverse complement strand
CGCCTTAGCCGCCGAGATCGGGGACGGCTGGCTGCCGCTCTACTACTCCCCCTACTACGACGCCGAGCTCTACCGTCCGTGCCTGGAGGAGGGATTTGCCCGGCGCGGGGGGCAGCCCGACGAGTTCGTGATCGCCCCCTCGGTCCCGTTCATCGTCCATGACGACGTCGAGCAGGCGGCGGACCTGCTCCGGCCGATGTACGCCCTCTACTTCGGCGGGATGGGGGCCCGCCAGATGAACTTCCATCACCAGGTGGTAGTGAGGATGGGCTATGGGGCCGAGGCCAAGAAGATCCAGGATCTCTACCTCGACGGTAAGAAGGACGAGGCGGCGGCCGCCGTGCCGACGAAGCTGGTGGAGGAGCTAGCGCTGATCGGACCTGTCGCAAAGATCCGCCACGACCTCGAGGCCTGGCGCGACTCGCCGGTCACCACAATTCTGATCGGCGGACCTGCGGAGCGGCTACGGCAGGCCGCGGAGATCGTGCTCGGCTAGTGTCCGCGATGCAGGAGCGACCCACGCCACTCGACGGCGTTCGAGTGATCGACATGGCCGAGGGCAAAGGGGAGATGTGCGGCCGCTTCCTCGCGGACCTCGGCGCGGACGTGATCCGGGTCGAGTCGCCAGGCGGCGCCCCATCGCGGGCGCGGGCGCCGCTGCACGCCGGGGTCAGCCTGCGCTTCGCGACGCACAATGCGGGCAAGCGCGGAGTGGTGATCGACCACACGACATCGGAGGGTCGTGAGCAGCTGCTGGGTCTACTGGACGGCGCCGACATCTGGATCGAGAGCGCCAGGCCAGGCGCCATGTCAGAGCTCGGATTCGCCGTCGATCTCGTTCATGCCCGAAACGCCAAACTGGTCGTGCTCTCGATCACGAACTTCGGGCAGACCGGCCCATACCGCGACTGGGTCGCGACCGATTGGACGCTGCAAGCGATGGGCGGAGTCCTCAGCCGGTCCGGGCTGCCCGGTCGGGAGCCGCTGATGCCGCCCGGAGACCTCGCACTCCAGGTGACGGCAGTGCAAGCGGCGTGGGCAGCGCTCGTGGCGTACTGGAACCGGCTCGAGCACGGGCACGGCGATCACATCGACTTCTCGCTGTACGAGGCCACGGCCCAGGTGGTCGACCCGGCGATGGGGGTCGTCGGCACCGCGCAGGTCGCAGGCTACGAGCAAACCCGCGATCGTCCCGCACCCGGTCCCTACCCGATCTTCCGCTGTCGCGACGGCCACGTGCGGGTCGTCCTGCTGGCGCCGCGCCAGTGGCACGCGATGCGGGCGTGGCTCGGCGAGCCGGAGGAGCTTCAGGATCCGGAGTTCGAGACAATCCGTGGCCGGGCGCTCGGGTCCGAGCGTCTGCACGCGGTCTTCGACCAGCACTTCCATGAGCGCAGCAAATTCGAGCTGACCCTCGAGGGACAGGCGCGGGGAGTCCCGATCGCGCCCGTGCTCGAGCTCGCCGATGTGCTGGCAGCCGAGCATTATCGAATCCGTGGCGCGATCGCGCGCACAGAACTCGCGCCCGGGATCGAGGCCGACGCGCCCACGGGGTTCGCCGAGATCGACGGCCGACGCGTCCGGCCCGCTCGCCGCGCGCCTCGGCTCGGCGAGCACGACAACGAGGTGTTCACGGAGCCGGCAGGCAGCCTGTTCGAGGTCTCCGCCGACGCCCGCCCCATCGGCCGGCCGTTCGAGGGGCTCCGCGTGTTGGACTTCGGCGTGATCGTGCTCGGGGCCGAGGCCGCCCGCCTCTTCGCCGACCAGGGCGCCGAGGTGATCAAGATCGAGAGCCGCGCATTCCCCGACGGCGCGCGCATCTCGCCCGTGCACTTCGCGATCGGCCATCGGGGCAGCAAGAGCATCGGCGTGAACCTACGAAGCCCGGAGGGCGTCGATCTGGTCATGCGCCTCGTCGCGCAATCCGACGTCGTGCTCGCGAACTTCAAGCCGGGGACGCTCGAGAAACTCGGGCTCGGTCCGCAGGCCCTGCGGGAGATCAACCCGGGGATCGTGATCGCGGGCAGCAGCGCGGTCGGGGCGACCGGCCCATGGAGCAGCTGGATGGGCTACGGGCCGTTGGTCCGCTGCGCATCCGGTCTCACCAGCCTGTGGCGTTATCGCGATGACCCCGACAGCTTCAGCGACTCAACCACGATCCATCCCGATCATTACGCGGCCCGCGTCACCGGGATCGCGGCATTAGCCGCCCTCATCGCCCGCCGCAGATCAGGACGGGGCGCTGAGATCGCGACCTCACAGGCCGAGACGATCCTGATGCACATCAGCACCCTGCTGGCCGAGGAGGCGCTACGGCCGGGCGCGATCGAGGTCACGGGAAACGCCGGCCCCCACGCTGCCCCGTGGGGCGTCTACCCGTGCGCCGGTGATAACGAGTGGTGCGTCGTCACGGTCCGCGACGACGACGACTGGCGCCGTCTTCGCGAGGCGCTCGGAAACCCGCAATGGGCGGCCGATGCCGATCTCGCCGGGACGACAGGACGCCTCGCGCGGCGCACCGAGATCGACGAGCACCTGACCCGCTGGACCCGCGCGCTGCCTCCCCGCGAGGTGACGGCTACGCTGCAGGCCGCCGGCGTACCCGCGGGTTTCATGCAGCGACCTGACGAGTTCGAGGACGACCCTCAGCTCCAAGCGCGAGACTTCCTGAGCATGCTCGAACAGCCCGGCTTGGAGCCCAGGGCGGTCGACAACGCACCGTTTCGCTCGCAGCGGATTCCCGCGCCCGCCAAGATCCC
>DASYFZ010000677.1:0-1539 GCA_036000295.1 Solirubrobacteraceae bacterium | reverse complement strand
CGGACACCTCCAGGGTCCCACAAGAACATTCAGACAGGCGGACCACCTCCTTTCTCTGGTACGGCCAGGATAGCGAAGCAACCGGCCGACAGAAAGGCCTGGCTATTCGCTGTCGGGCGCCGCCCCGTCGGTCGGAGGCGTCGGCTCCTCGGTCGCCCCCGTCGGCTCATCGGCAGTGGGCGCCGCGCCGTTGTCCTCGAGCACCTGGGCTGCGGTTTGCGCCTCGGACTCGACCACGAGCGCCACGGCGCTGACCTTGTCCTCATCGCGAATGTTCATCACGCGGACGCCGGTGGCGGCCCGGCCCTGTTGGCTGATCCCGCGCACCGCCGTGCGCTGGACCATGCCCTCCTGGGAGATGAACACCAGTTCCTGGTGATCGCGGACCACCAGCGCGCCGCCGAGCGCGCCCTTGCTCTCAGTGAGCTTGATCGTCATGACACCCTTGGCGCCGCGCGACGTCTTGCGGTACTGGTCGATCCGGGTCCGCTTGCCGTAGCCGTTCTCGGTGACGACGAGCAGCTCCTGGTCGTCGCGGGCGATGTCCATCGCGATCACCTCTCCGTGATCGCCAACGTCCATACCGCGGACCCCGCTGGTGTCGCGGCCCATCGCGCGGGCGTCGGACTCGGCGAACCGAACCGTGAGTCCCGCCCGCGACACCATGATCACCTCGTCACCGTCATCGACACGGCGCACGGCGATCAGCTCGTCGTCGTCGCGGATGTTGATGGCGATGATTCCGTCGGCCTTGATCGGCGTGTTGTAGGCGAGAAACTCGGTCTTCTTGACCAGCCCATTGCGGGTCGCGAACACGAGGTACTTGCCCTCGGTGAAGTCGCGCGTCGACAGCACCGACTGGACCCGCTCGCCTTCGCGCAGCGGCAGCAGGTTGACGAGCGCACGGCCCTTGGCTGTGCGAGACGCCTCGGGCAGCTCGTAGACCTTGAGCCGGTAGACCTTCCCGCGATTGGTGAAGAACAGCAGGTAGTCGTGGGTCGAGGAGACGAACAGGTGCTCGATGTAGTCGTCGTCCTTCATGTCCATGCCGGTGACCCCGACGCCGCCGCGGCGCTGCTGGCGGTAGGTCGACAGCGGCAGTGACTTGATGTAGCCGGAGTGGGTGATCGAGATCACCATCTGCTGGTCGGCGATCAGGTCCTCGATGTCGATCTCGCCCTCGGCGTGCGTGATCTCGGTGCGTCGGTCGTCGCCGTAGGTGTCGGCGATCTCCTGCAGCTCCTCCTTGATCAGGGCGTAGACCTTGTCCTCGTCGCCGAGGATCTCGCGCAGCTCCTTGATCCGCTCGATCAGGTCGGCGTGCTCCTGCTTGATCTTGTCGGCCTCGAGCGCAGTCAGCCGCGACAGGGTCAGCTGCAGCACCGCCTGGGCCTGGACGACCGTCAGCCCGAAGCGCTCGACCAGTCCGGTGCGCGCCTCCTCTGAGTCGCGCGAGGCGCGGATCATGGCGATGACCTCGTCGAGGTTGTCGAGCGCGATCAGCAGGCCCTCGAGGACGTGCGCGCGCTCCTCGGCGCG
>DASYFZ010000673.1:0-5285 GCA_036000295.1 Solirubrobacteraceae bacterium | reverse complement strand
GCGGCCTCGCGGCCGGCGGCCAGGAAGCGGTCGGCGAGATTGAAGTCGCGCCATTCGGCCGGGCCGAATCGCGGCGTGATCACGACGTCGGCCAGCGCCGCGTGACGAGCGCTCGTGTCCAGCTGGCTGAGGTCCATCGCTTCGAGCATCGTGTCGAGCGGTCCGTGCCTGCGGGGCTTGGCCGGCTCGGCCTCCGGCTCCTCGACGACACCCGGCCAGCTCTCCAGCGTCTCGGTGCCCAGCAGGTTGACTGACACGACGATGTCGGCGCCGTCCTCGATCACGGCCGCCGTCGGCACGGGCACGAGGGCGATCGCGTCGATCATCCGGTGGCCGTCGCGCTCCTGGGTCGGGAAAACGCCAGCCACCGAAAGCGCCGCCAGCAGCGCCTCCCACAACGGGCCCTGTCGCTGCGCGATGGGGATCCGATCGGTCAGGTCGACGGCCATGATCACCAGCGGGATCGCCGTATGCGAAAAGAACGCGCCTCTGGTGGCCTCCTTCAACAGTCCGGTCAGTGTCTCCACGCCGGCCGTTCCCACCAGGGGCGAGCGAAACAGCTTGCCGGTGTTCTCCTCACTGAAGGCTTCGCGGAAGCGTGCGTTGATCTCGTCCGCGCCGAAGCCCAGCGCAAGCTGCGTGGCGACGAAACCGCCGATGCTCGAGCCACCCACGTAGTCGACCGTGTAGCCCGCCTCCTCGAGGGTCTGCAGGAACCCGACGTGCGCGTAGCCCTTGGCGCCGCCGGCGCCGAGGGCGACCCCGAGCTTGGTGCGCGTCAGGTGCCGCGCAAGCCACGCCAGATCGGGGTCGGCAAGCGGGAAGCCGTTCTGGCGGGCGCACTCCCGGACGATCAGCTTCGTCGACGCGGGCGACCACGCGCGGCTCGCATTACGGGCCTGGTCGGAGACGAGCACCACCTCGAGCCGACGCCCCTCGGCCTCGGCGGCGATCTGGCCGAGGCGAAACGCCTCCTCGGCCGTGCCGGCTAGCGCGACGACGCGGTCGACCTCGTCGAGCATCACGGCGAGGTTCTCGGGGTCGAGGTCTCCCGGGATCAGCACCGTTGCGTTCTCGCTTGCGGCCTCGTCGGATGCGGTCAGCGCGCCCGCGAACGACAGCGATCGGTCGAGAACCTTGACGGGGCGCGGGCTTGCCGTCCTCGCCGTCGAGACCAGCCAGGGGATCGCGCCACCGAGCGACGGGCCCGCACAGATCCCGATCTCCTCTCCGCGCTGATTGGACGTGCTGCGCGCGCTGGCGCTGAACACCGCGGCGCTACGGCCGCTGGCGCGGAACAGCCGTTCGCGCTGCGTGTTGATCACGTTGATCAGGATCTGCGGGAACTGTCGCGCTAGATCGATCAGCTCATCGGCGTCGAGCTCCAGCGTGTTGGTGACGGTGCTCGCGACGACCGTCGCCGTTCGCTCGGCGTGCGTGATCGCGTCCTGCGCGCCGATCACGTCGCCCTTTCGCATCCGCAGTTCGATCTCGCCGCCGCCGACGGTCGTCCCCGCCGTCCAGCGAACCAATCCGCCGGTGATCACCCAGATCCGATCGCTCTGCGTGCCGGCCTCGCACAGCTGGTCGCCGGGCTCAAAGCGCCGCTCGCGCATGCGCTCGGCGACGACGTCGAGCTCGCCGTCGTCGAGTCCCGCAAACAGCGGGCTTCGGCTCAGTGCCGCGTCGTGCGCCATCAGGCTCGCGCTCCGGTCACTGGCGCAGCGTATGCGGGGCGCGGCGCGGGCGTCAAGAACTCACGCCGCGTCCGGGGAGGCGGGAGTGAAACCCGGCTCCTCCTCCTGTGTTGCCGCCACGTGGGCGGTCAGCTCCATCATCTTCGCGGGGGGATCGGAGACTGCGATCGTCGAGGTGACGTTCAGCCGCGAATCGACGTGGATCAGCTCCCCGGACTCCATCAGTCTCCACCTGGGGTTTGAATCCATCCGCTGGGAGGCGATCACCGTCGCCGGGACGATCGCGAGCTCGCCCGAGAACACGCGCGTGATCCCGGAGTTGCTGCGCTTGTCGAACATCGCCCCGTCATCGAATCCGGCCAGCGTGCGCTCCATGACCCACAGCTCGTTGGTGTCGGGGTAGCGCAGCGCCCAGATGTCGGTGGGCGTCGTCAGCAGCATGTTGAGCGAGTACAGCTCGATCTCGGCGGCGAGCTCTCTGGCAGCCGCCGTGATCCCGGCGCCGATGTCGCCGCCGGCCTCTTCGATCCGCTTGGTCATCAACGTGAAGTAGAGCTCGGAGTCGGTCTCGCCTTGGAGCAGCTCCGCGTGCGTGCCGAGCCGGTCGCGCAGATCGTCGAGGTCTGCCAGCACACCGTTGTGGGCGAAGATGCGCCCGTGCTGCTGGAACGGGTGGGTGTTCTCGAGCGTCGGCTGGGCGGCCGTGGCGTGGCGGATGTGGGCCAGGAACGTCGTCGATCGGACCTCGCGGGCGTCGGCGATGAACGTCTGGCTGCGGTTCAGCGACACGGGCTTTCGATAGACCAGTGGCGAGCCGTCGGGCTCGAACGTTCCCAGGCCCACGCCGTCGGGCTGGGCCTCCGACTGCAGAAGCAGGCTGGTAGGCGCGTCCAGCAGCCAGAACGTCGCCTGGACCGCCCGCGTACCACCGCTCATCCCGAAAAGCCGGCACATCGTCCGATAATCCTATGTGTCGGAGCCGACGTTTAACGACTGTGCGCGCGATGCTTCTGCGCCGAAACGTCCGGTCGGTGCTGCGCCGCGGTCTCCCGAACCAGGCCGCTCAGCACGGCGGGCATCCCGCCGCGCGCAAACGCGACCCGTTGGCGCATGGCACCGTTGCCCTCGACCAGCACGCGCTCGACCTCCTCGAGCGCGGCCTCGGATCCCAGCTCACGGGCGAACGGACGCGCGAGGTTGATCGCCGCACGTGCGACCTCTGGGACGGGTCGCATCGTTCCGTCGTACCAGATGGTCGCGCCGAGGCCGTCGCGCGCGGCCCGGAAGCTCGACTCCATGAGCACCTCGCGGCGCTCCCAGGGACCGTGCTCCTCGGCCGCCCGGCGCCCGAGCGCCTGCACGAGCGCGACCAGTCCGGTGACCGTGCGCAGCGACGACTGCGCGTCCATCGCGCGGACCTCGATCGTCCCGAGCACGGGATGAGGGCGAACGTCCCACCAGAGGTAGGTGTAGTCGGGTAGCTCGCCGGCCGTCGCCAGCGCCTCGACGCTCTCGGCGTACTCATCGAAGGAATCGAACGCCATCGGGATCTCGGACCGTGGCAGTCCACGGAACATCTGAGCCCGGGCCGTGGCAAGGCCCGAATCGCGCCCATGCCAGAACGGCGAGTTGGCAGCGAGCGCCTGGAGCAGTGGGAGATACTCGCGCACGCCGTTGAACGCGCGAATCGCGGCCTCCTCGTCCGGCATGCCTACGTGCACGTGCAGCGCGCACGTAGGAGTGCGGGCCTGAAGGCCTCGCATCTCGTCGGCGATCAGCCGGTAACGGGGGGCCGGATACGGGATGACGTCGCCGAACGCCCCGGTCGGGTGCAGGCCGGCACCGATCGCCGTCGCCCCGACCGCACGGGCGCCCGTCCGAAGCGCGTTCAGCGATGTGATCGCTTCGGCGGGGTCCGAGCAGATCGGAGAGCACAGCTCGATCATCGCCGCGTAGTAGTCGGGGTGGGGGCCACCGTTGCCCTCGGCAACGGTCATGCGCTCAAGGACGTCGACGGCGCCGTGATCGAGCGCGTGCGTGGCCCGGTCGACGAGCAGCAGCTCCTCTTCGACGCCCAGCGAGAAGTCGGCTGACAGCCCGAAGTTGACCGACGGAATCGCCGAGCCCATCAGCTCACCACGCCCCGCGGCAGGCCAACTTGTGCCGCCTCCCGCACGCCCGAGCCGGCATAAAGCCAGATTCGCCAGATTGCCCCAATAACACCATTGATGCTATCCGGCAAGGCAAATCCCAGTTCAAGAATCGGTAACGAGTGAGCCCTATTCGTAGCCATAGCTCGCCTGTAGACTGCCCGCGCCATGGGCGCAAGTACGGCGAGATCGGCATCTGGCAGCACACCGATCGTCACAGGGAAGCGGATGATGGTGTTCTCCGGTCGGGCCAACCCCGAGCTGGCCGCGCAGATCGCGGCAAAGCTCGGGCTCGCGCTGGGCCACGTCACGCTGAAGACGTTCTCTGCCGGCGAGGTCTACTGCCGCTACGAGGAGTCGATCCGCGGGGCAGACGTGTTCATCGTGCAGCCGACGTGCACGAACCCGGAGACCGGGGTCACCGCCAACGACGCGCTCATGGAATTGCTGTGCATGATCGACGCCGCCGTTGGCGCCTCGGCGCACCGTGTGACCGCCGTCATGCCCTGGTATGGCTACTCGCGCCAGGACAAGAAGTCCGCCACGCGGGAGCCGATCAGCGCGCGCCTCGTTGCACATCTCCTCGAGGCTGCCGGCGTTGACCGCGTGCTGACGGTCGACCTCCACGCCGGGCAGGTCCAGGGATTCTTCTCAAAGCCCGTCGACCACATGACCGCGATGTTCGTGCTGGCCGACTACTTCGCCGGGCTCGAACTCGACGATCTGGTGATCGTCTCGCCCGATGTGGGCCGCGTGAAGCTCAACCACAAGTTCGCCGAGACGGTCGGCGCCGACCTGGCGCTGATGACCAAGGAACGTCCGGCTCAGCAGGTCGCCGAGGTTGGGTACATCATCGGCGACGTCAAGGGCAAGACCGCCGTGTTAGTCGACGACATCATTGACACGGCCGGAACGCTGCGGGCTGCCGCGCAAACAGTGCTCGACGAGGGCGCCGCGCGCGTGTTCGCTGCCTGCACGCATCCCGTGTTCTCCGGCGGCGCGTTCGACTCGTTGCAGAAGGCCGGGTTCGAGCAGATCGTGTGCACCGACACGATCCCGCTTCGCCCCGGGGCGCCGGACAACATCGTGGTGCTGTCGTGCGCCGACCTGCTCGCCGACACGATCAAGCAGATCTTCACCGGCGGTTCCGTCAGCGCCGTGTTCGGCGGCGAGAACCAGCTCTTCTAGTGTCCGATCCTGGCCGGCGCGTCGGCTTGCAGTGGCCATCTGGTTGCGTCATGATGCTGATGGGAGCACACCGACGAGGGGGTTGTCAGCGGGACAAGACACTCAGCGTAGGCGGCTGGCTTTTTGTTTCGTTGTACGCCAAGCAGTGGCGCATTGTCACAAGGATGCGAGGACCCTCCGTGAGCAGCTCCTCCACGGCTTCAGGCGCGACAGAGCCCGACATTCAGATCGAATGCAATCAAGAGAATTT
>DASYFZ010000686.1:0-7730 GCA_036000295.1 Solirubrobacteraceae bacterium | reverse complement strand
AGGTTGGGTGCGTAGCGAAAGAGGCTCACGCCGAGATCGCGTGAGCCCAGATGCTTGCGACCAAACCGGCCCTCGATCCCGGGTGCGCGATCGCCCACGGAGTCCTCGACCTCCAACAGATTCACGGTAGAAAAACCAGACACGGACAGGCTCCTTTTGGCAGACAGTGGTCCCTCGGGACCCTATCTCCGAGTGCATCACGGGCTCGCTGCGCAGCGCCGTCAGACGGCCAAGCGGGCGAGCGCCTGCTCGGCGCTCCGGTTCGGTGGGAAGACGGGGTAGATGACGCTTTCGATCACGCCGTCGCGTACGAACAGCGTGAGGCGCTTGAGCAGGGTGATCCCGTCCACCTCAAAGGTCGGGAGGCGAAGGGAGGTGGTGAGTTCGCGCCGCTCGTCGGAAAGCAGCGGGTAGGGCAGCTGCAGCCGCTCGGCGGCTTCCTGCTGGTAGGCCGTGTCCTGGGTGGAGAGGCCGAACACCCTCGTGTCAGCCGCCGCAAATCGGGCGTACTCGTCACGGAACGAGCACGCCTGCGGGGTACAGCCGCGGGCACCGGGGATCGCGTCCCACTCCTCATCTCCGCCGAGTGAGGGCTCGCCCGGTCGGCCCGTGCGTGGGTAGGCGAACACGACCGTGCGGCCCTCGAGCTCATCGAGGCGAACGCTGGTGCCGTCGCTGGCCCGGAGAGTGACCGCCGGCAGCGCCGTGCCGGCGAGGTGATCGGCGGCACCGTCATCCTCAGGGACGGGCAGATCGTCGGGGAGTTGCAGCGGGTCCTTGACCATCATCACTCAGCGAGCGGGCGCTCGTAATGCACGTAGGAGGTCAGCCGGCCGACGGTGTCGTAGAGCGAGCGGGCGCGACCGTTGAACGCCTGCGTGTGCCAGTAGATGGTCTCGGCGCCCGCCGCACGGGCCTGCTCGCCCGCAGCCTCGATCAGCGCCCGGGCGGTACCTGTACCGCGGTGGCTGGGGTGGACGTAGAGATCCTCCAGATAGCAGGTGCCCCCCAACGACCAGGTCGACGGATGCAGCACGCAGTGGGTGAACCCAGCGAGCGTCCCGTCGTCGGCCTCCGCGGCGAGCCCGAAGCAACCGTCACGTCGCGCGGTCATCCGGACGAAGGTTTGCTCGGTGACCTCCGCCGCGACCTCGGCGCGATAGAAGCGCAGGTACCCGGCCCACAGCTCGGTCCAGGCGAAGCGATCCTCGCGGCTCAGGTCACGGACCCTTGTCATGGCGGCAGCCTACCGCTCGTGCCCGAGGTGCGGGCGCCGTCTCTGAGCGCTCGCGAACTGCACTCACGGACCAGACTGCCAATCGGCTGGAGCCGACGGAGTAAACTGGGAGCAAGGCATTTTCAGCGCTTCTGCGAAGCGACTTCGCGCAGGACTCCGCCCATCGGCGACCTCTCGGACAGTTTCGTCCCTAGCGACGAAAGAGCCGCCCCCTAAGGAGCGACGGGCGCCAAAGCCAGGCGATCCGCGCTCGGGAAGGTCACCGATATGCAAGCAGTGCACGCTGTCCCCGCCCCTTCGCGCAACACCGCGATCGTGGCCGCTTCGGTGTCCCTGCCACACCACTCCCGTCGTGAGCCCGAGCCACCCAGACTCGTCACGCCCGTCTGAAAGGACGTCGTATGCCAGTTTTCTTTTTCACCGTAGAACAGCAGGAACGCGCGATCGTCGAGCGGTTCGGCAAGTTTGTCCGCGTCGCCGGCCCGGGGCTCCAGCGAAAGTCACCCTTCGTCGAGAAGGTGGCCGGACGGATGAGCCTGCAGGTCGAGCAGCTGAACGCAGATATCGAGACCAAGACTCGGGACAACGTGTTCGTTGTCGTCAAGCTCGCGATCCAGTACATGGTCAGTGCCGAACCGGAACGGGTCAAGGACGCGTTTTACAAGCTCGATGACCCTGAGGTGCAGATGAAGTCCTACGCCTTCGATGTGGTCCGGTCGCACATTCCGACCATGGACCTCGACGAGGCATACGCAGACGCCGACACCATCGCGAAGCACATCCAGGACACCCTGCAGACGCAGATGGCGGACTACGGCTACGAGATCATCAAGGCGCTGATCACGAACATCGAACCGGATCAGCGAGTCAAGGATGCGATGAACAACATCAACGCCGCGCGTCGTAATCAGGAGGCTGCGACGGCTCAGGGCGAGGGCGACAAGACGCTGCGCATCAAGAAGGCTGAAGCAGAGTCTGAATCGATGCGTCTTCACGGCGAGGGCGTCGCGGCTGAGCGCGTCGCGATCGCCCAAGGGCTCAAGGACTCGCTCGCCGTCCTCGCCGAAGAACAGGGCATCGACCCCAGGGAAGCGATGGGGCTGGTGGCCTTGACGCAGTACATGGACACGATCCGCTCAGTCGGCGAAAACGGGAACATGACCACGCTCCTGCTGCCCCACTCCCCCGCCTCTGTCGGGTCGTTGATGGACCAGGTCCAAGAGGGCATGCTCACGGGCAATCTCGCCGCGAACACCGTGGCGGGCGGCGGCAACGGTGCACGACGCCCCTCTCCCGTCGCCCCGCAGACCCCCTCCCCGAAGGCGCCGGGCCAGCGGTGACGGTGAGCACAACGCCGCGTTGACCGAGACGATGATTGACGACAGACAGGGGATGGTCGCGTTTCTCGGCGTCGACCCAGACCCAGGGCTCCTCGACGGGGACCGCGTCAATCTCCCTCAGACCGAGCAACCGCCCGAGCCGGCCGCGCCTGATCCTAGGCATGGCCGGCTCGTTGCCACAGGCTCGGTGCTGACGGGCGTAACCCTGATCGGCGGGGTGCTGCTCGCCATCTACGGTGCCGCGCAGTTACTGCTCAATGATGGCGGCGCGTTTGACCTCGTCCTCGCCGTGATCGGCATTCTGCTGGCGGCCACCCACTGGGGATGGGTGCACGTCGCCGAATACGTCGGTCTCACCATCGACGACCGCGAGCACCGCGCCACGGATGCGAGGAGACGGGCGTGGCTGGCCGGGGTCGAGCCGTATCCCCGCTTCGGCGTCTCAACGAGTGTGCTCGACGACGCCTCGATCCGTATCGAGCGCGTCCTGTATCGGCCAACCTTGACGGCGGCACATACGTACACCTTCGTCCGTGAAACGGACACGGAGGAAACCTACGCGGCGGGCACGCCGGCAGAGGTCATCGCCACCACGGTCGAGACGATGCGCCGCCAGGCCCGGCTGGAGACAGACGAGCTACGCGAACTCTGGGAAGCCGCATCGACGGCCTACGCCGCCGCGCTCGCCGACGGTGACGACGACCGACAGCGCCTGGCCGCAGAGCGAGCCGCCGCCACAGCGCTGTCTGAGCACATCAATGCCTCGTTGCTCGAACCCCCGCTGATCGAGTAGACAGCGGTGAGGCGCTCGCTCAAGCGCCCGCCCTGGTGGGCCTCCAGTGCCGTTCCATACCCGTTCTTCTGGCTGCTGCCGACGGCTGGAGCAGCGGTGGGACTCGCCGCGGCGAACCGGCTCGGCGTCCCTGTGTGGAGCGGTTTTCTCTGCGGCGAGATCCCTGCTCTGGCGATCGAAGCCTGGTGGCGTCGCCGACGACTCAATGGCGGATCGCCATGGCCAGGTGCGTCGCCGTGGACACGACGTAGACCAGGCCGAGGAGATGGCGAAACCAGTTGACGCCGTCAACGAGCTCCAGGTACGCCCAGATCGCCATCGCCAGATAGGACACCGCGAGAGCATCGCGGTGTGCCGCCCCATGCATCATGCCCGCGGCCACGCCGCCGGCAAAGGCCAGGATCAAGGGCGCGTTCGGGAACTGGACGAGCGGAAATCCTCGCGGCCACCCCCATTGCCTGATGCGCCTGACCTGGGTCATCCAGGCGTTTTGATTCACACTCCCAAGACCTCCCGACGCGGTTTTCCTTCCGCGCCGTGACCGGTGAGGTGCGTCACCTGCGGGGACGATCCGAGATCGCCGCGGCCCGCGCATACGCGGGACGTGACTCGCTGCGCCGCACGTACGCCTCGAGGCCCGGCCACGGTCCCAGCAGCTCTCGTGCGTGGGCTCCCTCGAGCACGCTTGCGCACATCACGTCGGCGACGCTGAACCGATCCTCCACGAGCCAGTCGCGCTGCGCGAGCGCCGACTGCATGGCGACCGCCGCCGCTGCGAAGCGAGCCTGCGCCGGGGAGTCCGTGACCCCCTCACCGAGTTCGCCAATCCATCGGAACAGCGGCCCCTCGAGCTCGGAGACCGCGAACAGCACCCATTGGTAGACGAGCCCTCGGTCAGTGGAGCCGACGGGACCGATCAGCCCGGCGTCAGGGTTGAGATCGGCCACCTGAAGGCAGATCGCCGCCGACTCGAACATCGTCGAGCCGTCGGCGAGCTGGAGCGCCGGAACGCGCCCCAGCGGATGTCGACCGAGGTGCTCCTCAGACCGGCGCTGGGCGCCTGTGATCTCGGTCAGGTCGTACGGCGCGCCCGTCTCCTCCAAGAGCCACAGGACGCGACTGGACCGGGTCCGCGGCATGTAGTAGAGCCGCGGTTGCGTCATGGACGCTGAGGCTACCGACAGCGCCGGGGGATCGACTGCATCCTTGCCGAGTAGAGTCTAGGGAGCAGGATCCACCGCTTGGGTGTCGCGCTCTCTCATCCTTCCTGTGGGCAGTGTTCCCAGTGGAGCGATAAGGAGTTCACTCTTATGCCGAAGCAGAACCAAGAACCTGGCCCGGGTCGGTCGACCGCGGCCGTCGCGTTCGACGACCTTCGCAAGGAGATCGCGCAACGCAACGAACAGGCCAGCCAGAAGGCGCGCAAGCTTCGGGCTGAGCGCGACCGAGAGCAGGTGCTCGCGCGACGTCAGTGGGACCTTCTCTAAGAGGTTCGCGGGCCCCCATCTGCCAGGAGGCGGTCGTGTCGCGCATTCAGCAGGTCATCGACACGCTCGAGGCTGAGCGTGCAGAAGTCAAAGAGCATCTGGCGTGGCTGGAGCAGCAGATCAGTGAGTTCCACGCCCACAACGGCGGGTCTCCGACCAGCGCTCCGACTCGGTCCACCCGCCGCGCGACTGCGCGGCGGGCGAGCAAGCGCCGTGCTACCGCTCGCAGCCGGCAAACCGATACGAAGGCGAGCATCGTCGCGTTTTTGGCGCAGCACCCCCAGAGCACCGCGGGTGACGTCGCCAAAGCCCTGAATCTCAACCCCGGGAGCGTCTCGACCCGGTTGACGCAGCTGGCGAAGACCGGCGAGATCCAGAAGGCCTCGCGGGGCTACAGCGCCCTGGGTTAGAGGCGGTCGCTGCAACAGGCCGAATCTGCGCTGTCAGCCGAGCTCTCTCGGCGTGATAAACGCGGTGAGCTCCGCGCGCCCCGGTGCGAGCGCGTTCCAGGGTCCGGTGAAGGTCAACGTGGCCAGCGCAGCGGTGGGGAACTTACGGTCGGCAAGCTCGCCGGCCCGCCCGACGAGCCGAACAGTCACGTCACGGATCGCCGGCTCGTGTCCGATCAGCATCACCACGTCGACGTCGTCGGGCACGCGACGCAAGCGCTCGACCAGCTCGGCGGCCGTTGCGCCATACAGCTCGGGCGCGAACTCGATCTCGCCGGGCGGCGCGACCAGGTCGAGGGTCTCGCGCGCCCGCCTCGCCGAGGAGCACAGCACCAGAGCGACGGGGATCCGCTCCCGGGCCAAGTGCGCCCCGATCCGCTCAGCGGCCTTGCGCCCGCGCGGCGCGAGCGGGCGATCGTGATCGGCGAGCGACGGATCGTCCCAGCTGGACTTCGCGTGGCGCAACAGAAGGAGCCGCTTGGTCTCTGTCATCGCGCACCATTCTCGCCAACCTCGATCGACCTCCGGCTCCTCGTCGCATCTGGGGAGGCAACGTAGGCTCCTGGATCACGGTCATCCGATCGATTCGACTGGAGGGTTTCACATGGATGCGCCCGTCAAAGTCCGAGAGGAACTGCCGCGCGTCGTTCGCTTCGATCCCGCGGAGATCAAGAAGGCGCTTCGCGATGTCGAGGGATTCAACGCCAAGCTGGCGCTCGTGATCACGCGCAGCGTCGGGACGATGGCGTGCGCCTACCTGTTCGCGGCAATCGCGCTGGTCAGCCTGCCTGCGGCGCTCAGCTCGGGACAGGTGATCATCATCGTGGCGTGGATCGCGCAGACGTTCCTGCAGTTGGTTCTGCTGTCGATCATCATGGTCGGGCAAACCGTCCAGTCCGCTGCTTCGGACGCGCGCGCCGCCAAGGAGTTCGCAGACACCGAGACGATCCTCGACCGTCTCGATCTCAAGACGGCCGGCGGCCTGCGAGACGTGCTCGAAGCGATTCACGCGATCGGCGTGCCTGCCGGAGCGCCACACGCGGGCCCGATCCCACCGGCGCGATCGAGTTGACCCGCGAGAAGACCCAGAGGTGACCGGGGACGGAGAGAGCGACCACCCCTGCTGACAGATGAAGCGAAATATGATCCAGCGCACGTCCGCCAGGTATCACGATCCGGCTGCTGTCAAGCCCGAGAGGGAGGTGTGTCGATGAACGAGAGCCCGCTACTCGTCCACGTGTGGGAGGTCGATCCCGCAGAGGAAGCCGCCGCCGTTGCGCGTCTCGATGAAATGTTCGGTGAGGTCGTCAAGGATCCCGGCTTTGTGTCGGCACACGTTCTCCAGACCGCCGACCAGACCTCGCTGGTGGCGATCGTGGAGATGCGAAGCTCGGAGGACCGCCAGCGTCTCGAGCAGTCGCCCGCAGTTCGCGACGTCCTTGACCACTTGCACGGCACCGCGAATCTGGTCGCCAGGCTCTACCAGGAGGTCGCGTCCTACAGCGCATAGCGGCGGGCACCCAGACGACCACGCATCGGTCGACGCTGCTCCTCGCTCACTCTCGGGAGGGGGCGAGATCGGCGTCGGCGAGCGCGATCCATTCTCGCTTCTCCGCCCGCCACTCCTCGTCGGTGCGACGCAGCTTCCAGTAGCCGCTGGCCGACAGGCAGTCAGTCGGCAGGCCGCGCTCGATCGCCAGATGGCGACGCAGGAGGCGGACCGTGGTGGCCTCACCGTGCACGAACGCGTGCCCGCGCCCGTCTGGCAATTCCAGGGCCTTGACGGCCTCGAGTTGCGGCGACGGATCCTCGCCGGGGCCGGAGCGGCGGTCAAGCCAGACGGTCTGCAGCTCGCCTGGGGAATGCAGCGGCTGCCGGTGCTCCGGGCCTTCAACCTCAACAACAGCGAACGCGGGCACGCCAGCGGGGATTCTGGACAATGACACGGCGATCGCTGGCAGCGCGGCGTCGTCCCCGGCCAGCAGATGCCAGTCAGCCTGCGGGGAGGGCGTGTAGGCACCGCCGGGTCCGGTCAGTTCGAGCGTGTCGCCGGGCTGAGCGTTGGCGGCCCAGGGGCCAGCGACGCCGCGATCGCCGTGGACGACGAAGTCGAGGGTGAGCAGACACCGGTCGGGATCCCACGCGCGCACGGTGTACGAACGCGTCCTGTCGCCGAACCTGCATTTGACGTAGTGGTCGGCGAACGCTCCGACGCCGAATCCGTCGAGATCGGGGCCACCCACGATCACCCGGACCATGCTCGGGGTGAGCCAGAAGGCTTCGGTGACGATCGTGGACAGGACGCGGCGATCAGCCATGTGACTCCCTGGGACGGCGACAACGGGATAACCAGATTAGGGCACCCTAATCACATATGTTGCGTCCCCTCCGCACCATGGGCGCTCGCGCGACGGATCGGCGCCA
>DASYFZ010000670.1:0-2600 GCA_036000295.1 Solirubrobacteraceae bacterium | reverse complement strand
GTGCCCGCGCTCGCGCAGTTGACCAGCGCGCTCGGGCCGCTACAGCACCAGATCCGCGAGCACGAGGTGTCCGACGACTGGCGCGAGCGCAGGCTGGCCGAGTACTCGAGCGACGTGATCGGCGGCCGGATCGTTGTTCGTCCGCCCTGGGCCCCGGCGCCCGACACGGCGCTGATCGACGTCGTGCTGGCGGAGAGCTCGGCGTTCGGCAGCGGCATGCACCCGACGACGCGCGCCTGCCTGGAACTGCTGCTGGAGCTCGAGCCGGCCGGGTCGTTCGCCGACCTCGGCTGCGGAAGCGGCGTGCTCGCGATCGTGGCCGCGCGCCTGGGCTGGGGCCCGCTCGTAGCGGTTGACGTGCAGGCGCTCAGTGTGCAGACGGCCCGGGAGAACGCCGAGCGCAACGCCACGGAGATCGAGATCGACGTCGCCGACCTGTTGCGAGTGCCGGCTCCAACCGCGAACGGGTTCGCCGCAAACGTCCCGGCCGCCGTCCACGCCAGCGTCGTCTCCGGATGGGGCTCGGCGGCGCCTGCGGTCGGCCTGCTCAGCGGCTTCGGCGAGGGCGAGGCCGACGCCGTCATCGCGGGCTACGAGCGGTGCGGGCTTCGCGAGCGCCGCCGCCTCGTGCGAGAGGGCTGGGTCGTCGCCGAGGTGCGGCGCGGCTGACCGCTAACTTCCCGGCGATAGACGCCAAGGCCAACTTCTTCGGGGCGCACGGCAACGTCGTCAGCGGCGCGATCTCAGTTGCGGCCGGCGACGGCCCGCAGACGCTTCTCGAGCTCCCCGGCGCGCGCATGATCGTGACTGCCGGCATCGATCGCGATAACTCAACCGAGGTGACCGTGCACAACGGTGGGGGTGTCGTCCTGCAGGCGGCACGCGATCTCGACGGCACCGCGTCATCGATTTCACTCGTGGCGGGCGGCGCCACGACGATCCTGGTGCCCGGCTCCGGATCGGGCGTCCACCGGCTGCATCTCCAGATTCTCCCCAACGGACGCGAGTTCCCGGACGTCGTCAGCTTGCTTGTCACCTCCGAGGACGGCTCGATCGCAGGGCAGGCGTTCGTCAGTGAGACCTGAGCAGCGCTAGGCACTAATGCACGGGCAACTCAACAACGGCCTGGACATCGCCAACGGGCGCCTGGCGCTCGTCCTCTCCGCGGCGAAGGAGATCGAGCCGGGCTCGCGCGCGATGCTGCTGCTCGCCGAGGGGCTGTTCCGGCTCGACGTCATCGTGGCAGAGGACACGCTGCGAACGGTGCTGCGCAACCTGTCGGGCGGGGTGATCGAGACCGAGACGACGCTGGGCACTGTAACCGGCGAGAGCATCCTGTTCGGAGACGCGGCAACCTACGAGCCGGGCCGGGCGGGGCTCGGATTCACGATCACCACCGGGGGCGATGCGGTGTGGGTCCGGGCGATGATCGCGACGCTGCGCTTCGCCGCGCGCGGAACGGTCCAGGTCGGCGCGCAGGCGATCCTGCTCCAGGCACCCCTCTCCTAGTGCGCAGGACACTGTGCCCCGAGTCGCCGCGCCTACAATCCGGCTCGTGCCGCGCCGCCTGGCCATTCTCGGCTCCACGGGATCGATCGGCTGCCAGGCTCTGGACGTCGTCAGCAGATCACCCGACCAGGGGCTAAGGGTCGTGGCGCTGAGCGCCGCCAGTGCCTGGGAGCAATTGATCGAGCAGGCGCGTGCCTACGGCGTCAAGCGAATCGCGCTGAGCAACCCGGACGCTGCCGCGCGTGCGAGTGAGGCGTGGACCGAGGGCGAGGTGCTGGCCGGCCCGGAGGGCCTGGTCAGGCTGATCACCGAGTGCGAGTGCGACCTCGTGCTCAACGCGATCGTCGGCTCGGCGGGCCTCGTCCCTACGGTCGCGACGCTTGGTGAGGGCATCGACCTGGCGCTGGCCAACAAGGAGTCGCTGGTGGTCGGTGGCGACCTGGTCACCCAGCTCGCCGAGGCGACCGGCGCCGCGATCATCCCCGTCGACTCCGAGCATTCGGCGGTGCACCAGCTGCTGGCCTCAGAGCAAGTGGGGACCGTCGACAAGATCGTGCTGACCGCATCTGGCGGCCCATTTCGAGGCCGCTCGGCCTCTGAGCTGACCGACGTGACGATCGAGCAGGCCCTGGCCCATCCGACATGGGCGATGGGCGGCAAGATCACGATCGACTCAGCCACGTTGATGAACAAGGGCCTCGAGGTGATCGAGGCACATCATCTGTTCGGCACGCCCTACGAGCGAATCGACGTCGTCGTCCACCCGCAGTCGATCATCCACAGCCTGATCGGACTCTGCGACGGGGCGACGCTCGCCCACCTCGGCTATCCCGACATGCGGGTGCCGATCTCCTATGCGCTGCATTACCCGGACCGTGTGGACGTGCCCGTCCGCCCGCTGGACCTGGTCGAGGTCGGCTCGCTGACATTCGAAGCCGTCGACCAGGAGACATTCGCGTGCCTGCGCCTGGCGCGCGAGTCGGGGATCGCCGGCGGCACGGCCCCGTGCACGCTGAACGCTGCCAACGAGGTTGCGGTCAACGCGTTCCTCGCCGGTCGGCTCGGATTTCTCGACATCGCGGCCGTGATCG
>DASYFZ010000641.1:0-5726 GCA_036000295.1 Solirubrobacteraceae bacterium | reverse complement strand
CGGGATCTCAAAGCTGCGCATCCCATGGCGCGCGAGGGCCGGCGCGGCGGTGGCCAAGCGCGCCGTCAGTTGCGGTCGCAGCGCATCGCGCAGCGCGTCGAGAGACTGGCCTGACGCGAGCACCGTCCCGTCCTCGTCCTCAACGCTGAAGGTCATCCGCAGGTGCGCGGGCAGCCCGTCGAGTGACCAGTCGCCGGGTTCGATGCGCACACGGCGCGTCCGTTCGATCTCCGCGGCGAGTACCTCGAGCAGGGGGCCCGACCGCGGCTTCACGCTGGCGAGCAGCGCGGTCGCGGTGTCGGGGATCGGAACGAGTGGCGTGCGCAGTCGCTTCGGCAACCCGCGCAACAGCGCGACGAAGAGCTCTGAGCGAAACGCGGGCACGAGCCATTCGAAGCTCGTGTCCCGGGCCGCCCCGAGCGACGCGAGGGGGATGTGGACCGTGACGCCGTCGGCTGCCGAGCCGGGATCGAAGCGGTAGGACAGCGCCAGCTCAAGCGGTCCTTGCTTCCAGAGCGCGGGCCGGTCACCGCCGTCGCCCGCAACCTCACCCTCGATCAACATCTCCATCGGGTAGTCGAGCAGCGTCGGCTGGGTCTGGCGCGCCTGTTTCCACCAGCGATCGAAGTGACGACCACCGACGACGTCCTGCGGGACGCGCTCGTCGAGGAACTCCGCCCGTTTCGCCTCGCTCGCGAGCAGGTCACGCCGTCGTGCGCGTGCTTCCAATACCTCGACCTCCTCCACGCGGCGCTCGTTCTCCCGCATGAAAGCGTGGCGCTGATCCCAATCGCCCTCGACGAGCGCGCGGCGGATGAACAGCTCGCGCGCGGCCGCCGGGTCGATGCGCGCATACTGGACCGTTCGCGATCCGATGATCGGGAGGCCGTACAGGGTCACCTGCTCGGACGCGACGGCGGCGGCACGGCGACGATCCCACCGGGGCTCGCCGTAGGAGCGCTTGACGAGGTGCTCGGCGAGCGGCTCGACCTGCTTGAGATCGACCGCAGCAGCCGTCCTGCCCCACAGCCGGGTCGTCTCGACCAACTCGGCGACCATCACCCACGACGGCCCGCGTCGCGCGAGCGCCGAGCCAGGGAAGATTGCGAACTTCGCCCCCCGCGCGCCCGTGTAGGCGCGCGTCCGGATGTCCTTCATGCCAAGGTGCGAGAGCAGCCCGGAGAGCAGCGCGGCATGAATCTCCGACCCTTCGGCCGGCGCCTCGTTGAGGGTGAGCCCGACCTCGCGCGCCGACTGTTCGAGTTGAGCGACGAGGTCCTGCCACTCGCGGATGCGCAGGTAATGCAGGAACTCGGCCTTGCACCGCTTGCGGACCTGCGAGCGCGAGAGCTCGTCGCCCAGCGAGCGCACATAGCCCCATAGGTTCAGGTAGGCGAGGAAGTCCGACGCCTTGTCGGTGAAGCGAGCGTGCAGCTGGTCGGCCTGCGCGCGTTGCTCGGTGGGACGCTCGCGTGGATCCTGGATCGACAGCGCCGCGGCGATCACGATCACCTCGCGGGCGCAGCCGAGCCTGTCGGCCTCCAGCACCATACGACCGAAGCGGGGATCGATCGGAAGCCATGCGAGCCTGCGCCCGAGCGGCGTGAGCGGCTCCGCGGTCGACGTATCCAGGGCCCGCAGCTCGTGCAGCAGTGCGACGCCGTCGCGCACCTGGCGGCGGTCGGGCGCCTGCAGGAAGGGGAACGCCTCGATGTCCCCCAGCCCGAGTGAGGCCATCTGGAGGATCACGCTTGCGAGGTTTGTGCGCAGGACCTCGGGGTCGGTGAACTCCGGGCGCGCGTCGAAGTCCTCCTCTGAGTAGAGCCGCACGCAGATTCCATCAGCGAGGCGGCCGCAGCGGCCCTTACGCTGGTCAGCCGACGCGCGCGAGATCGGTTCGATCGGCAGCCTCTGCACCTTCAGGCGCGTGCTGTAGCGCGAGATCCGCGCGAGGCCGGTGTCGACGACGAAGCGGATGCCGGGAACCGTCAACGACGTCTCGGCGACGTTCGTCGCCAGCACGACCCGCTGAGGTTGGCGGTTCTTCTTTGAGCCGAAGACCTTCTGCTGTTCGGCAGCCGCGAGCCGCGAGTACAGCGGCAGCACCTCCACACCCGGCCCCAGTCGCCCCGTCAGCAGCTCTGCCGCATCGCGAATCTCCCGTTCTCCGGAGAAGAACGCGAGCACGTCGCCGTCCGGCTCGCCAAGCAACTCCTCGATGGTGTCCGCGAGCGCGTCGAGCAGCTCCTCGTCCTCCCGAGGCGACCGGTAGCGGACCTCGACAGGGTACGTGCGGCCGGAGACCTCGACGATCGGCGCGCCCCCGAAGTGCTCGCTGAAGCGCTCGGGGTCGATGGTCGCGCTCGTGATGATCAGCTTGAGGTCGGGTCGCCGCGGCAGGATCCGGTGAAGGCAGCCGAGCAGGAAATCGATGTTGAGCGAGCGTTCGTGCGCCTCGTCGACGATCACCGTGTCGTAGCGGCGCAGGAGCGGATCGCGGCGGATCTCGGCCAGCAGCAGGCCGTCCGTGACCAGGCGGACCAAGGTGTCCTCCGAACCTCGGTCGTCGAAGCGGACCGCGTAACCGACGGCGCCGCCGAGCGGGACATCGAGCTCGTCCGCGATCCGCTGTGCGACGGTCCGCGCCGCGATCCGTCGCGGTTGGGTGTGAGCGATGGCCCCGCGCACGCCGCGACCGAGCTCGAGGCACAGCTTGGGCAGCTGGGTCGTCTTCCCCGAGCCGGTCTCCCCGGCCACGACGACGACCTGGTGATCGCGGATGGCAGCGAGCAGATCGTCGCGACGCGCGGACACTGGCAGCTGCGGCGGGTAGGAGACCGCCGGGACGGACGCACGCCGTCGCTGCACGCGGGCCTGCGCTTCGGCAAGCTGTCGCTGGAAGCGGTCCTGGCCTTTTTCGTCGCCCCGATGGAGCCGGTGCGCCTGACGGCGAAGGCGGTGCTCATCCCGCAGCGTCAGCTCGCGAAGCACCGTCTCGTCGGGCATCCCATCGAGAATAGGCTGCGACGATTGGCTGATGCGGGCTCACTGGCTGAAGGCGGTTGGGCACGCGCGCGGCCCACTTCCCGCGCGCTGGATCGAGGAGGGGCGGACGAGCGTTTTGCGAGAGGGTGGCTTCTCGCGGCGCCCGCGCGTGAGCGCGGAATGACCGTCTGGTGCTCTACGCGAGTGTGTGGCGACCGGTGTTCGGCGTGGTGGTGGCGATTGGGGAGCCCTACCGAGTGGAGCACCGGCGTTGGCCGTGGCGAATAGCCGTCGAGCCGCTGCTCGTCGTGCCGGATCTCGATCTCGCCTCCCGTCGAGGCGATCGGCGTGGCGGCGCGCTCCATGTCGCAGCAGTCCCACATCCGGCTCGAGCCACCCCATTACACGCGGGCCGTCGAGGCGCTGAGCTCGATCGCGTTGTGAGAGCGGAGCACCGCTCTCGGCGTTGGCTCGCGGCGCTGCGGGTTCCGCGAGCCCATCACCAAATACTGTTCAGCCAATGCTGAACATCTCCACATCCACATCTTCGGAAATGGCTGACGATCAGGCGGCGCGGATCGACGCGCTGGCGGCGCTCGCCGTCGGGGTCTCAGCGAACGTTGCGGATGGGCAGACCGTCATCGTCCGTGCCCACCTCGCAGACGCGCCGCTTGTCCGCGCGATCGTTCGTGCGGCCTATCGTCACGGTGCCCACCAGGTCGAAGTTGATTGGGACGACCCGCTCGTGCGCAAGATCCGTCTCGAAGAGGCAAGTGATGCCGCGCTCGGCTGGGTTTCTCCTTGGGTGCACGAACTTCCGACCAAACTCGGGGCCTTGCGCGGTTCGATGATCATGCTCGCCGGTAATCCTGCGCCCGGGCTGTATGACGACATCGACGCGGGGCGCCTCGGGCGCGACACCGTACCGATCCCGGAGTGGGGTGACGTGGTCTCGGAGCGCACCGTCAACTGGGGGATCGTGCCCTCACCGACCTGGGGATGGGCCGGGTTGGTCCACCCAGATCTCGAAAGCGACGCGGCACTTGAGCGGCTGTGGTCACAGATCGAGCGCGTCTGCCGTCTGGACGAGCCTGACCCGGGCGCGGCGTGGCGCGCACGCGCTGCCGATCTTGCCGGTTCGGCCGAGCGGCTGACCCATGCGCAGCTTGACTCGCTGCATTTCGAGGGCGAGGGGACGGACCTGCGCGTCGGCCTCCTGCCAGGCGTGCGGTGGTTGGCGGGCGGCTTGACCACGGAGTGGGGCCGCGAGCACGTGGCGAACATCCCGACCGAAGAGGTGTTCACGAGCCCCGACCCTGAGCGGACCGAGGGCGTCGTGCGCTCGACCAAGCCACTGCTTGTCAACGGCCGCGCGGTCACCGGGCTGCGCGTGCGCTTCGAGGGCGGGCGCGCGGTCGAGATCGACGCTGACAGCGGTGCCGAACTGTTGCGCGAGCTCGCCGCTCGCGACGACGGTGCCGCCCGTCTCGGCGAGGTCGCACTCGTCGACGGGAGCGGCCGGATCGGGCCGCTCGACACCGTTTTTCACCAGACCCTGCTCGACGAGAACGCCGCGAGCCATATCGCGATCGGCCGTGGCTTTGAGTTCCTTGCCGACGACCCGCAATCAGCCGACCGGATCAACATAAGCGCGGTCCACACCGACTTCATGATCGGCGGGCCGGGCGTGCGTGTGAGCGGCCGCACGCGCGAGGGACACGACGTCGAGGTCCTCGGCCAAGACGGAACCTGGCGCCTTCCCTAGCCGCCCCGGCTGTTACGCGCCCGTGAATCGATACTCGGTCTGCCAGGCGTCGGTCGGATCGGTGTGGGCGGTCCAGAAGAGTTCCGCGATCGTGTCCGGGTCGAACGCCGTCCCACGCACGACCGAGCCGGCGATCGTGATCGTTGCGGCATGGACGCCGTCCTCGCGGACAGCGGCGGCGACCAGGGTCGCCGCCGCGCGCAGGGCGGCCTTTCCCAATCGAGAGGCTCGCCATCGCGGGCACCGGATGGTCGGCGAAGCCGCCGCTGGTGAAGAGCAGCGTGCCGGCGCCGGCGGTCCGCAGGACGGGTGCGGCAACCTGGGCCGCGACGACGCCGCCGAGCACATCGACGTCACACGCGCGACGGACCAATGACTACGAGCCGACCAACGGACGGTGGTCGACGCGCCGGTCGACCACAGATCTGCCGACATCGGCCAAGTCGACGGCCCCAACTCGCCGAACCTGCGAGCCAACAGTCACGCTGGCGGCATTCGCGACTCAGCTAAGCCGTGTGACGCGAACGTAGGCGCGCCGCGCGATTGCCCTGTTTCGCGAGGAGCCCGCACCACGACTGGACTTTTTCTACAGCTCTCCCCAGATGTCGTGTGCGGTATCGACTGCGAGCTTCAGCTTGGCGAACTGATCGTCCTCGGTGAGAAGATTGCCCTCTTCGCCGGAGGCGAACCCGCATTGGGGCGAGATACACAACTGATCGACGTCGATGAAACGGCTCGCCTCCTCGACGCGACGCTTGAGGGCGTCCGAGGACTCCAGCTGTGGCCTCTCAGCCCGACGGAGCGGTTCATTAAGCGCGCCAGCCGCGGCTGGCGCGTTTCTGGCGGGCCAGCCAAAGCAGCACGAGCCTCTGATGAGGGCATCCACAAACGCGCGGTTGGACATTTAGTCCCCTAATAGTCCCCTCGCGGAACTTTCCGCCAACCACACCAACCAGACAATCGCCGTATAGCAGAA
>DASYFZ010000624.1:0-2979 GCA_036000295.1 Solirubrobacteraceae bacterium | reverse complement strand
CACGCTGCTCGGACGAGCACCGTCGAGCGCGCTGGATGTCGCCTCAGACCGCCCGGTGTGGGATGTCGCGGAGCCCGGCCCGAAGACCTTTCGCCCGCACGTGCCAGCGGAAAGGGTCGCCGAGGTGCTGGCGGACAAGGGCCTTCGCTGGGCGATCGTGACCACGCCCGACGGCCGAGTCTTAGGCGTCGCGTCGCGCGAGGACCTCGCGCGTCAAGCTCCCTGAGCGGTAGGGCACAGCTGGCAGCCCCCTCCAATCGCCGGGTTTCAATGCTCGATAATCAGCCTTATGTATACCGCTATAGAGGAATGCGACCAGACAACGAAGACCCCGCGCTCAGGCGGGGTCTCCAGTGCGCCCAGTGGAGTCTGGCTTCAGGCCGGCAGGACGATGTGCTTGATGTCGGCCATGTAGCGATTGGCCGACGTGATCGCGTCCTCGGAGCTGCTTCCGTCCTCACGCGCGTCCATGTAGGCCGCGTACCAGTCCCACCAGTTGTGCGGCGGCGCAGCCGCCTCGAAGTCGCCGTGATGGATCGACGCCTCGTGCAACAGATCTGCCAAGGCCGCGACGTCACCCATGTCAGCTCTCCCATTCCCGGCCGGGCAGCCGCTGGGTGATCTCCTGCAGCAGCCAGCCGTTGCCGTCGGGGTCCTTGAACGAGGCGTACAGGAAGTACGACCGCGATGACTTGTCAGCACCGGGCGGGTGCATGTCCTGGACCTCGCTGACGTCGACGCCCCGGCTGATCAGCTCGTCGCGGGCGGCGTCGATGTCCTTGACGGCGAGGATCATCCTGTCGACGGATCCTGGCGCTGACGATGTGAGCCCGATTCCGAAGTGGATCGAGCACTGCGACTGCGGCGGCGTG
This sequence comes from Solirubrobacteraceae bacterium, assembly GCA_036000295.1. GTDB lineage: Bacteria > Actinomycetota > Thermoleophilia > Solirubrobacterales > Solirubrobacteraceae > Palsa-465. Next base: position 2,107 of record DASYFZ010000624.1, on the reverse strand, counting down.
AGCTGGACCACGCGGAAGGCGTCGCCGGCAACGATGTCGGCGTCGAGACGCCATCCGAGCCCCTCGTAGAAGGCCTTTGCCCGATCTACGTCGGCGACGGGCAATGTGACGACCTCGAGCCCCATGTCGACTTGCCCCGGCTTCACGGTGCCCGTCGACGCGGTGCTGCTTACGTCGGTACTCATGTGACCTCCTGGTTTCGGGTCGCTGTCGGGGTGACTGTCGCGCGTATCTCGATGCGTCGAGCCTGTGAGGTCCCTGGTCGGGACCCTGGTGTCGAAATCTGTCCAGATCACGATCCGCTCGCCACGCGTGGCCCGCGCCTGGGACGGCGTGAGCGGCTCGGAGGCGCTCGAGGAAAATGCGCGCTGCGTTTCGCAAGAGGAGTGATCTACTGGCCCCCTTCCCGCACTAGACTCATTAACTGCAATGGCCAAGCAACAGCGCACCGTCCGGATGGAGCAGAAGAGCCAGCTCGCCGCCATGCAACAGCTGGAGAGTCGCTCCGACGATGAGCTCGAGGGCGAGACCCGCTACAAGGCAGCCGCTCAGGCGATTCTTGGCGCGCGCGCGGCTGAGCGTTACGACGCCAAGGCCGCTCGGGCCCACTTCCAGCGTGCGCTCGCCGCGGCTCGTCCGCAGGAGCGCCTGCAGCTGCGGCGGATGGCCGACGCATCGCTGGCGCTGGCAGAGCGGCGCCCGGACGACCTCAAGAGGGCCGCCGAGCGACTCGGCGTCGAGGCACCCACAACGCGCCAGCTGCGCGGGCTGAGGTTCCTCGGACTCGTGATGCCGCCGAAGAGCGCGGGCACGTTTGCCCGTGTCCGAGGCATCGTGCTGGTGATCGTCCTGATCGTGCTGATCCTCGCGCTGGGCTTCGGCATCGTCTACGGCATCGGCCAGATCTTCGGTGGGATCTCCGTGCAGCTCTCGATCTTCTATGGATTCGTGCTCGTCGCGATCGCGGTCGGGGTGCTCGCGTTCATCGGCAGACGCCGGCAGAAACGCGCCAAGGCGAAGCGATCCGAGCAGATCGCAGCCGGCTCACAACGCTAGATGTGCGGGCGTTACACGCTCGCGACGCCCGATCCAGCTGACATCAGGGCGCGCTTCCCAGTCGGCGAAGAGATCGAGATCCGCCGCCGCTACAACGTCGCTCCGGGCGACGACGTGCTCGCCGTCACCACCGACCGCGAGGGCGCGCCACGCGGCGAGCTGCTGCGCTGGGGTCTGGTGCCGACCTGGGCCAAAGGCCCGGACACCGGCCTGAAGATGATCAACGCACGGCTCGAGACCGCGGATGAGCGTCCGGCGTTCAGGCGCGCATTCGAGCGCTACCGGTGCCTGATCGTCGCCGACGGTTTCTACGAATGGCGCACCGATCCCGCTGCGACCGCGGAAGGCCGTCGAGGCCCCAAGCAGCCGTTTCACATAACCCGCGCCGACGGCGGTCTGTTCGCGTTCGCCGGGCTGTGGTCGATCTGGTACGGCGAGGAAGACCAGAAGATCCGATCGTGCGCGATCCTCACCGTCCCCGCCAACGAGACGATCGCCCCCCTCCACGACCGTATGCCGGTGATCCTCGAGCCAGACCTCGAGGCCGCGTGGCTCGATGCCTCCACCCCCCGCGAGCATCTCAAGGAGCTCGCCGCCGGCCTTCCCCCTTCCGATGTCGCGCTGCGCGCGGTCGGCCTCGCCGTCAACGACGCGCGCTATGACGGCCCGGACTGCCTGGAGGGGCCTGTGCCCCCGGCCCAGGCGGCGCTGTTCTAGGCAGCGCTACGCGGCGGCGGCGGGCGCGTTGTCCGCCACCCACGCGGCAAAAGCCTCCGGGGCCAGCGGGCGGCTGAGGTGATAGCCCTGGGCGAGGTCGCAGCCCAACGTGGCCAGGCGCTTGAGCGTCAGTTCGTCCTCGACGCCCTCGGCAATCACCGTCAGGCCGAGGTCGTGGCCGAGGTTGATCGTGGAGCGCACGATGATCAGGTCGCTCTCGTCCTGCATCATCGGTGAGACGAAGCTGCGGTCGATCTTCAGCTCGTCGATCGGCAGGCGCTTGAGGTTGGCAAGCGACGAGTAGCCGGTGCCGAAGTCATCGACCGACAGCCGC
>DASYFZ010000568.1:0-1775 GCA_036000295.1 Solirubrobacteraceae bacterium | reverse complement strand
CGTCGGCGCCCGCTACGCCGCGCTCGGTATCGTCGGCACGGACGGATTCCTCTCCGACTTCATTACGACCGGTATCTCCGACGCGGAGCGGGAGGCGATCGGCCCTCTCCCACGCGGCCACGGCATCCTCGGTGTCCTGATCCGCGAACAGCAGTCCCTGCGCTTACCCAATCTGGGCGACGATCCGCGCTCCTCCGGCTTCCCGCCGAACCATCCCCCGATGACCAACTTCCTCGGCGTGCCGATCCGGCTGGGCGAGGAGGCGGTGGGGAATTTCTACCTCACCGAGAAGCAGGGCGCGGATGAATTCAGCGACGAGGACCAGCAACTGGTCGAGATGCTCGCGCAGCACGCGGCGGTGGCGGTGCTCAATGCCCGGCGGTACACCGACACCGAGCACCAGCGACAACTGCTGAGCGCCATCATCGATCATATGCCGGACGGGGTGACGATCCGCGCCGCGCCGGGCGGCGAGTTGCTGGCCGCGAACGATCGGGCGCGCGACCTGCTCGGGGTCGCGACCCTCCCTGCAGCCGGGTTTGCGGCACTGGAGCACAGTTTCCGCCCGGAGCGGCCCTCGGGGCAGGTGTACACGTTCGACGCAATTCCGACGATGCGCGCGCTGGCGGCGGGCGAGGAGGTCGTCGACGAGGAACTCGTGATCCGCGATGCAGCCGGCCGGCCGACACATTACTCCGTGAGCGCGATCCCGGTGCGGGACGCTGCGGGCAAGGTGACCGCCGTCGTTAGCCTCTTCCGCGACGTGACCGAGGCGCGCGAAGCGGAGCAGTTGAAGGACGACTTCCTCTCGCTCATCTCGCACGAGCTGCGCACCCCCCTGACCACGATCCAGGGGGTGGCCTCGATGTTCCTCACCCAAGGCGACACCCTCCCCGCCGAGGCGCGGGACGCGCTGCGCATGGACCTGATCAACGAGAGCGAACGCCTCTCCCGCATGCTCAAGAACATGCTTGCCCTCTCGGCATACCAGGCGGGGCGATTGCACATCGAGCGCGATCCGTTCCTGATCCAGCCGATCCTGCGGCAGGTCGGTCGGGAACTGGAGGCGCGCTACGCGAACCACCGCGCTCGCGTGGTCGCCGATCACGGACTCCCGCCGGCCGAGGGCGATGAGGAGCTGATGACGCAGGTCGTGCGCAATCTCGCGGAGAATGCCGCCAAGTACTCGCCCAACGGCGGGACGATCACCCTGGCAGCGGGCGTGGACGGGGCGCACCTCGTCATCGCCGTCGGCGACGAAGGACCGGGCATCCCGCCGGAGCAGCAGGAGCGGATTTTCCGGCGCTTCCACCGCGCCAGCACCGGCACGCAGGGGATGGGACTCGGCCTCTACCTCTGCGAGCGGCTCGTCGAGGCGCACGGCGGCCGTATCTGGGTGGAGAGCGAGCCGGGGCAGGGATCGACGTTCCGTTTTACCATCCCCCGCGCACAGGAGGACGAGGAATGATCAAGAAGCCATTCGTGCTCGTTGTGGACGACGAGCCGCCGATTGTCCGCCTCGTGCAACTCAGGCTGGAGGCGGACGATATGCAGGTGCGCACGGCGCACCGGGGTGAGGACGCCCTCGCGATCCTCGACGACGAGCCGGTGGACCTCGTCGTGCTCGACGTGACGATGCCCGGCATGGACGGCTTCGAAACGCTGCGCCGCATCCGTTCGCGCTCCACCGTCCCCGTGATCATGCTCACCGCGCGCACGCTGGACATGGATAAGCTGCGCGGGCTGACGGGCGGGGCGGACGACTACGTCACCAA
>DASYFZ010000532.1:0-4028 GCA_036000295.1 Solirubrobacteraceae bacterium | reverse complement strand
CCTGGTTCGCGAGACGAACCTCGCAGCGTCTGACTTCGTCTACCCGATGTTCGTCGCGCACGGAATCGACCGCCGCGAGCCGATCGAGGCGATGCCCGGCGTCGACCGGCTGTCGATCGCCCATGCCGTCGCCGAAGCCGGCGAGGCGGCTGAGCTCGGTATCCCGGCGGTGCTGCTGTTCGGCCTCCCCGCCGCCAAGGACGAGGAGGGGTCGGGAGCCTGGGACGACGAGGGCATCGTCCAGCTCGCGACGCGGGCGATCAAGGAGGCCCATCCCGACCTGCTCGTGATCGCCGACCTGTGCCTGTGCGAGTACACCAGCCATGGCCACTGCGGGGTCGTGCGCGGCGACGGCGCGATCGACAACGACGCCACGCTCGAACTGCTGGCGCGTACGGCCACATCCCAGGCGAGGGCCGGCGCCGACATCATCGCTCCGAGCGACATGATGGACGGACGCGTCGGGGCGATCCGCACCGCGCTCGACGAGGAAGGCCATACCGAGACGCCGATCCTCGCGTACTCGGCGAAATTCGCCTCTGCCTTCTACGGGCCGTTTCGCGAGGCCGCTGATTCCGCGCCCGCGTTCGGAGACCGCCGCAGCTATCAGATGGACCCGGCCAACGGCGACGAGGCGGTGCGCGAGGCGCGGCTCGACGTCCAGGAGGGGGCCGACATCGTGATGGTCAAACCGGCGCTGCCCTACCTCGATCTGATCCGCCGCATCAAGGACGACACCGCGATGCCGGTCGCCGCGTATAACGTCAGCGGCGAGTATGCGATGGTCAAGGCCGCCGCTGCCGCCGGGTACCTCGACGAGCGCGCCACCGTGCTCGAGAGCTTGACCTCGATCCGCCGCGCCGGCGCCGACATCGTGATCACCTACCACGCAAAGGACGCCGCCCGATGGCTTCGATGAGCTCCGCATTCGGTCCCAAGCTGCGAAGCCGAAAGCATGGTGCCGCGATTCCGCTCGACGAGCGCGACAAGCGCCTGCTCAACCTCATGCAGGGCTCGTTCCCGATCGCGCCGCGGCCCTACCAGCACGTTGCGGCGCAGGCCGAGATGAGCGAGGAGGAGGCGATCGCCCGCGTGAAGGAGCTGATCGAGCACCGCATCATCCGACAGGTCACGCCGATCTTCGACACGCGCGCGCTCGGCTACTCGTCGATGCTCGTCGCCGCCAAGGTGGATCCCGAAAATCCGTGGCGCGCTGCCACGGTGATCAACGAGCACCCGGGCGTCTCGCACAACTACCTGCGAAACCACGAGTTCAACATCTGGTTCACGATCGCCACCGAGCCCGACTCGCCGCTCGGCCTGGATCGCACGCTGCAGGTGCTCGGCGAGATCGCCGGCGCCGAGTCGATCCGGCAGCTCCCCACGCTCAAGCTCTTCAAGATCCGCATGGACCTGGAGATGGAGGGAGGCACCGACGCGCTGGCCAAGACCGTGGAGGTCGCTCCGCCCGCCGAGATCGAGCGCCAGCCATACGACGAGCGCGACATGGCGGTGATCAAGGCGCTGCAGGGCGACATGCCGATCGTGTCCGAGCCCTACGCGCCGGCCGCCGAGCAGCTGGGGATGGCGCAGGACGAGCTGCTCGCACACCTCGAGCAGATGCAGGAGCGCCGGCTGCTGCGGCGCGTCGCGGCGATCCTCTTTCACCGCCGCGCCGGATTCAGCGCCAACGGCATGGGTGTGTGGAAGGTGCCCGAGGACCAGGTCATGGAGCTCGGCCCGCAGATGGCGGCGTACCGCGGGATCTCGCACTGCTACCAGCGGCCGACTTACAAGGACTGGCCCTACTCGATCTTCACGATGGCGCACGGGCGCTCCAAGGAAGAGTGCGACGCGATCCTCGACTCGATCGCCGACGCCACTGGAATCGGCGACCGCGCGACGCTGTACTCCTCGACCGAGTTCAAGAAGATCCGGCTGCTGTACTTCACCGAGGACTACCGGGACTGGGAACGCAAGCACGCCGGCGTGTGAGCCGCTCCGAAGACCTCTATCGCCGCGCCGTGTCGCTGCTCCCGGGCGGAGTCAACTCGCCCGTGCGTGCGATGCGCGCGATCGGACGCGATCCGATCTTCATCGAATCGGGCAGCGGTGCGCTGATCCGAGACGTTGACGGCAACGAGTACGTGGACTGGGTGTGCTCATGGGGTCCGCTGATCCTGGGCCACGCAAATCCGGCGATGATCGAGGCCGCCACCGCGGCAGCCGCGCGCGGCACGAGCTTCGGCGCGCCGACCGAGGGCGAGGTCGAGCTCGCCGACGAAGTCGCCCGGCGGATTCCATCGGTGCAGATGCTGCGGATGACCTCCTCGGGCACCGAGGCGACGATGAGCGCGATTCGGCTCGCGCGCGCGGTCACCGGCCGCGAGAAGCTCCTGAAGTTCTCGGGCGCCTACCACGGTCACGTCGACGGGCTGCTCGCCGAGGCCGGCTCGGGGCTCGCCACTCAGGGCATTCCCGCCAGTCCCGGCGTCACCCAGGCCGCGGCGGCGGCGACGGTGATCGTGCCTTGGAACGACGCCGAGGCCGTGATCGAGGCCACCGAGCGCCACGAGTTCGCCGCGATCCTTGCCGAGCCGGTTCCGGCCAACATGGGCGTCGTCCCCCCGGCTGCCGGCTTCCTCGAACTGCTCCGCAAGCGTGCCGACGACACCGGTGCGTTGCTCGTGTTCGACGAGGTGATCAGTGGCTTCCGCGTGGACCGGGGCGGTGCCCAGGCGACGTATCCGTTCGCGCCGGACCTCACGATTCTCGGCAAGGTCATCGGCGGCGGCTTCCCGGCCGCTGCCTACGGAGGGCCCCGATCCTTGATGGAGCGGATTGCCCCCGCCGGTGACGTCTACCAGGCGGGGACGCTGTCGGGAAACCCGGTCGCATGCGCCGCCGGGCTTGCCACGATCACGCAGTTGAACGACGGCGCCTACGAGCAGCTCGCTCGGACGACCGAAATGCTCGCCAACGGCCTACGAGAGGCGGCCGCCGAGGCCGACCGGCCCGTCCAGGTGCAAACCGCCAGGGGACTGCTGACCGTGTTCTTCTCTGACGAGCCCGTCCGCAACTACGCTGACGCTGCGGCCTGCGATCTCGACTCCTACGGCGCCTGGTGCCGGGCGTTGCTCGACCGCGGGGTCTACCCGCCGGCGTCGCAGTTCGAGGCTTGGTTCCCGTCGCTCGCCCATTCCGACGCCGAGCTGGACCGCACGATCGAGGCGGCGCGGTCGGCCTTTGCCGAGATCGCATGAGCGACGCGTTCGTGTCAGAGCTCCGCCGCCAGGGCGGGGCGCTCGCCGAGCTCGCCGCGGCGCCCACCAAGCCACCCTCGAAACCCGGTCCGCCCCAGATCGCCGCGTCCGGACCGCGCGCCGCCGGCCGCGAGCAGGACTACGAGCTGCTGCTCGAGATGATCTACGAGGGATCGCGGCTTCACTACGGCGAGCCCAGGGTGGTCCGCTCGAGCGACCCCGACCTCGCGCTGCTGCTCGGCGATCAGCTATATGCCCTGGGCCTGTCGCGCCTGGCTGAGCTGGGCGACCTGGACGCCGTCGCCGAGCTCGCGGATCTCATCTCCCTGGTCGCACAGGCTCAGGCTGCCGGCGATGAGGACCTGTCCGATGCGGTCTGGGAAGCTGGAGCCGTCGCGATCGGGTGGGGCTGCACGCCGGGTCTCACGGCCGCAAAGGCCGCGGCGCGCGCCCACGACCCCGACGCCGCCGCGCAGCTGCGGGCTGCTGCTACCTCGGCCCGCGACGGGGCCCGATGATCCGTACCTACGGGCTTGTAACACCCGCCTCAAACCCCCATACAGACGGCGTATCGGGCGACGCACCACGCTCGTCAGGCTGTACGCTGTGAAACAGTCCAACCGGTGCCCCACCACCCCGAGGCGCACTTGCCAGATCGACGTAAACCCCCGAAGTCCAAGTACACGGCCGACCGCAATATGCCGGGGGCGTTCGAAGGCGAGACCGTCACGCGCCGGAACTTTATGAACCTCACCGCCCAGGGCG
>DASYFZ010000492.1:0-1857 GCA_036000295.1 Solirubrobacteraceae bacterium | reverse complement strand
CAGAACAACACGAGGAGGCAGGTAGATGAGTGACATTGACCCTGGCATTCGCTTTCCCGGCGAGTCGGAGGAGTACCGTCGCGAGCGCAATCGTCTGCTGGAAGCCGAGGCCGGGTTGCGGCGGGCGATCGAGCACGTCGCGGCGCAGCGGCGCGAGCTGCCGCCGGGCGGCGTCGTTCCCGACGACTACCGCTTTGAGGAGGCTGCCGACGGCGGCGAGGTGAGGTTCAGCGAGCTGTTCGAGGCGGATAAGGAGACGCTCGTCATCTATAGCTTCATGTTCCCGCGGCACTCAGGCGATACCAGGCCGGGACCCGCGGAGGGTGAGACTGCGCGGCTGCCGCTGTCCGAGACCCCGTGTGGGTCCTGCGCCTCGATTCTGGACTCGCTCGATGGCGCCGCCCCTCATCTAAGCCGGCTGCTGAACCTCGCCGTGGTCGCGAAATCCGATCCAGACCGGATCCGCAACTTCGCGCGCGAGCGAGGCTGGCGCCACCTGCGGCTACTGTCCTCGCGAAGCAACGCCTACAGCCGTCACTACCACGCCGAGACCCCTGAAGGCGAGCAGATGCCGATCCTGAACGTGTTCGTCCGCGACGGCGACCAGTTCCGCCACGTGTGGGCCTCGGAGCTCATGTACGCGCCGCGAGACGAGGGGATGGAGGCTCGCCACGTCGACTCAATCTGGCCGATCTGGAATGTGCTGGACGTGACTCCGGGAGGCCGCGGCACCCCGTCGAGCTTCCCGGCGCTGCGCTACGACTAAGCCGCGCCCGCCGAGAGGATGGCGAGCGCTGGGCTGCGACTACGACGACGCCCTGTAAACGGGAGAGCGGGTGTCGCGATTAGCACAGCCGGGATGCGGGTTGACCCGGCGGGTTCCGCTGCGGAGGGACGAAGACGCTGAAGAAGGGCTCGCGCCAGGGCCACGCGGGCGGCTACGGATCGCCGAGGGCGACCCGAGGCGGATCAGGCGCTCACGGGGCCGTGAGGGCTCGTTGAGGCTGTCGAAGGGCTTGGCTTGAGACCCCGGGCTGAGCTCTGAGGCTGCAACCAAATATGCGGTCAGAATCGGGGTTGGGCTGTGAGAAACGCGTCGGCTGCCGAACGTCCGGTGGTCGATCGACCACCGCACTCTTGCAGCCGGTGCGCCTCGCTCTCGCGTCCGACATCGGCCGGGCGTCTCACAACCTAACCCTCACCGAACAAGTCAGCCTGGCCTGCTGGCCCCGTAATTGGCGACGAGCAGGGAAGCCGATGTGCGCATCCGATTCCAACTCGAAGTGCTCGGCCAAGCGTCCGGCTGACGGCGATCTCGCTGCGTCCGCGTGATGTGGGGCAGCCGGGAATGGAGGGTCCGGTGCCCCGCCCACCGAGCCAACCTGCGCTGGGCAGGGTTGAACGATCGGTGGGCGGCGTCCGGTGTTTGGCAGCTAGGCCTGGTCGCCGAGCGCGACGATGTGCTCGGGTAGCCGCTCGTTGTCGCCGTACATAAAGTGGTTGCGCATGTTCTCGGAGAACCGACTGGCCTCGGTAGATTTCCCGACCGCCTCCGCGACCTGGCGGACCAGCATGGGTGAGGCACCACAGCAAACGCCGATGTAGTTGATGCCGAGGTCGTGGACCGCCGTGGCGAAGGCGCCGATCTCGTACCGGTTGGCGTACAGCGGATCCAGCGCGGTCGGGAACGTGCGGCCGTGCGGCGAGGGCACCCGTGCGCGGTCGTCTGAGAGGTTGAAGAACGTCGGTTCCTCGGCGGTGGTCCGGTAGGGGATCGGCAGTGCGCCGACGTGGCACGACACCGCCGCGCGGATCTGCGTCAGCCAAGGCAGCATCGTCTCGGGCCCGCGGAAGCAG
>DASYFZ010000478.1:0-2581 GCA_036000295.1 Solirubrobacteraceae bacterium | reverse complement strand
CGTGTAGCCGAGGATCACGCCGTCGCGCTCGAGCCTGTCGACTCGCCGTTTGACGGCCGGCGCCGACAGGTGCACGTGCCGCCCGATGTCGAGGTATGAGCGCCGGGCGTCTTCTCGCAGCAGCGCAACGATTTGTCTATCAGTGTCGTCCACAGCTCGGTGTTCAGCGGAGCAAACGCAACGAATAGGGGTTGAGTCGGCGGCTGGACAAGCGGATCATTGCACACAGACATGGCCACTCAAGAGGTCACGCGTGCGCCGACGCCCGCTAATGACGTCATGCCGATCCACGGCATCGACCACCTCGAGCTGTACGTGGGCAACGCCGCCCAGGCCGCCTACTTCTACACCCGCGCGTTCGGGTTCACCGAGACCGCGTACCGCGGGCTCGAGACCGGTTCGCGCGATCGCGTCTCGCACGTCCTCGAGCAGGGCCGCATCCGCCTCGTGCTGACCGGCACGCTCAGCGGCGACGACGAGATCGGCGAGCACCACAAGCGCCACGGCGACGGGGTGCGTGTGATCGCCCTGAGCGTCCCGGACGCGACGGCGGCATACGAGCACGCCGTCGCGCATGGCGCCCGGGGTCTTCGCACTCCACACGATGCGTCCGACGAGCACGGCGCGGTGCGGCTGTCTTCGATCGCCACCTACGGCGACACGCACCACGTGTTCGTCGAGCGCAACGGCTACGGCGGCGCGTTCCTCCCGGGCTACGAGCCGCGCGACCCAAGGCCCGACCCCGCGTCAGGGATGCTGATCGGCATCGACCACGTCGTCGGCAACGTCGAGCTCGGGCACATGGAGGAGTGGGTGCGCTACTACGAGCGCGTCTTCGGGATGACCGAGATGATCCACTTCTCCGACGAGGCGATCTCGACGGAGTACTCGGCGCTGATGTCCAAGGTCGTCACCGACGGCAGCGGGCGGATCAAGTTCCCGATCAACGAGCCCGCGCAGGGCAAGCGCAAGTCGCAGATCGAGGAGTACATCGACTTCTACCGCGGCGCCGGCGCCCAGCACATCGCCGTCTCGACGACCGACATCGTCGGCACCGTCGAGGAGCTGGCCCGCCGCGGCGTCGGCTTTCTGGCGATCCCCGAGTCCTACTACGCCGAGGTTCCCGAGCGGATCGGCAAGATCGACGAGGACATCGCCGACCTGCGCCGGCTGGGGATCCTGGTCGACCGCGACGACGAGGGGTACCTGCTGCAGATCTTCTCCAAGCCGGTGGGCGACCGTCCCACCGTGTTCTTCGAGGTGATCCAGCGCCATGGTGCCCGGGGGTTCGGAGAGGGCAACTTCAAGGCGCTGTTCGAGGCGCTCGAGCGCGAGCAGGACCGCCGGGGAAACCTGTAGTGACCGTGGCGGAGAGCTGATGCGCTACGAGGCCCGCGGGCGACTGCCCGCCAAGCGCCATGTCGCGTTCCGGGAGAACGGGACCTTGCTTACCGAGGAGGTGATGGGGTTCGAGGGCTTCTCGGGCAACGAGTCGATCCTCTACCACCTGCAGACGCCGTGCCGCGTGACCGGACTGGGGCGTTTCGAGCCAATCAAGCGCGAGGAGTGGGTGCCGGAAGCACACTCACACCATCTGTTCGACACGCGCGGGCTCGAGATGCGTGGTGACCCGGTGCGCGGACGGCGTCTGTTGATGTTCAACGCCGACGTGGAGATCGCGATCTGCCGTCCCGGCGACCCTCAGGACTACTTCTATCGAAATGGTGAAGGCGACGAGGTCGTGTTCGTCCATGAGGGATCAGGCGAGCTCGAGACGACCTTCGGGACGCTCTCCTACCGAGCTCACGACTACATCGTGATCCCGCGCGGCACCACGTACCGCTTCCTCCCCGACGGAGATCAGCTGTGGTTGACGTTCCACACGCCGGGCGAGATCGAGACGCCCAACCGCTACCGCAACCGCTATGGCCAGCTGCTCGAGCACGCGCCGTATTCGCACCGCGACTTCCACGCGCCCACCGAGCTGGTCACGCACGGCGACCGAGGCGAGTACGAGCTCGTCGTCCGGGTGCGCGACGGCTACCAGCACTACGCGCTCGACTACCACCCCCTCGACGTCGTCGGGTGGGACGGCTACGTGTACCCGTACACGTTCAACATCGACGACTTCGAGCCGATCACCGGCCGCATCCACATGCCGCCCCCGGTGCATCAGACCTTCCAGGGACCCAACTTTGTGATCTGCTCGTTCTGCCCGCGGATGCTCGACTGGCAAGAGGACGCGGTGCCGATCCCCTACAACCACTCAAACCTGCAGTCCGAGGAGATGATCTATTACGTCTCCGGGGAGTTCGGCTCACGCCGCGGGATCGATGTGGGCTCGATCACGCTGCATCCCTCCGGGCTCCCGCACGGCCCCCAGCCGGGGCTCGCCGAGAAGTCGATCGGCACCCGCCACACCAACGAGCTCGCAGTGATGTGCGACACGTTCGCGCCGCTGCGGCTGACGAGCCTGTGTCGCGAGCTCGACGACGGCGCCTACGCGCTGTCGTGGGCGTCGGACCCCGTCGGGTCCAACGGCGACCTGAGCGCGGCGGGCACGACGAGCCACATCTGATCG
>DASYFZ010000447.1:0-2146 GCA_036000295.1 Solirubrobacteraceae bacterium | reverse complement strand
GACGTGCGTTCCGCCCAGTGCGTCCACGACCGCGTTGGCCACCGCGGGCAACGTCCCGATCGCGCCTCCCTCACCGATTCCCTTGGCGCCGAGTGGATTGAGCGGCGTCGGGCTCGACACCTCGCCCGTGATGATTGGGGGCACGTCGGCGGACGTCAGCAGCCCATACTCCATCAGCGTCGCGCTGCGCGCCTGCCCGATCTCGTCGTAGACGGCCTCCTCGACCAGGCATTCACCCAGGCCCTGCACGACCCCGCCGATCACCTGCCCATGCGCGAGCAGCGGGTTGATCACGGTGCCGGCGTCGTCGACCGCGGCTAGTCGCAGCACGCGCAGCTGTCCGGTGGCGCGCTCGATCTCGACGACCGCCGCGTACGCCCCGGACGAGAACACGGGTCCCGACTCAAACCGTGCGGACGTTTTGAGCACGGCGTCGACACCGCGACCGAGCCGCGAACCGGCGACGGCGAGCTCGCGCAGCGAAACCGACCGCCCATCGGCACGCGCGCTGCCGCACTCCCACACCACCGACCCGGTCTCGACATCGAGCAGCCGCGCTGCGAGCTGGCGGAGACGGTCGATCAAATCGTCGATTGCCACCGCGATCGCCGATCCAGCCATCGCCACCGAGCGGCTGCCGAAAGTGCCGACCCCCGGCGGCGACGTGGAGCTATCGCCAAAGCGCAGCAGCACCTGGTCGAGGACGATGCCCATCCGCTGGGCGGCAATCTGCGCAAACGTCGTCTCGTGCCCCTGCCCATGCGGGGAGGCGCTGCTATGGACGAGAACCCGGCCGTCGGACAGGACGTCGATCTCGGCGCTCTCCCAGCGACCGCCGCCGCGCTCGACGAACACGGCCGCGCCCTCGCCGCGGATCCACCCCTCGTCGGCCGGGTCGAGGCCGTCCGAGTCCCTCAGCTCGATCGCGAGGTCGAGGCACCGCTCGTAGTCGCCGGAGTCGTAGACGTGGCCGAGCGGCGTCCTGTGAGGGAAGCTGTGGATCAGATTCCGCCGTCGCAGCTCCAGGCAATCCATTCGCAGAGCCCGCGCCGCGTCGTCGACCAATCGCTCGAGCATGTACGCGGCTTCGGGACGGCCCGCGCCCCGGTATGGCCCGGTAGGCACCTTGTGCGTCCGCGCCCCGAAGATCGTGACCTCGGCGGCCGGGATGTCGTAGCAGCCGGTGATCAGCATCGCGGCGGTGTGTGGCGGAATCACGGTGCTTGGCAGCAGGTATGCGCCGAGGTCGGCTCGCAGGTGCGCCCGGATGGCGACCATGCGCCCGTCATCGGCCAGCGCCAACTCGAGGTCGCCGGCGATGCCGCGGCCCTGATATGCCGCGACGAAGTTCTCGCTGCGGTCCTCGATCCACTTCACCGGCCTGCCCAGATCGATCGCGGCGATCGCCACCGCGGCGATCTCGGGGGCGATCGCACCCTTGCTGCCGAACGCGCCGCCGACGTCTGGGACGATCACGCGAATTGCGTCGGGAGGCCGGTCGAGGATCTGCGCGAGCTGGGCCAGCGGACGGTGGGTGTCCTGTGCCGAGCACCAGACCGTCAGTACGTCGCGGTCGGGATCGTGCTCGATCAGGCAGCCGCGCGGCTCGATCGGCACGGCGACGAGGCGGGGAAGCGAATAGCGACCGCCCACCACGTGCGCCGCGGCCGCGAATGCCGCGTCGACGTCTCCCGACTTGCGCGACCATCGCATCAGCGCGTGGTCCGACGTGGGTCCGTCGACCACCGCTGGGCGCACGTCGTACTCGACCTCCACAAGGTCCGCGGCGTCTTCGGCCAATGCGCGCGACTCCGCGATGACCAGCGCGACGGGCTGACCGGCGTAGCGAACCTCCGCGCCGGCCAGGATGGGGTGCCGCTCGTCGGTGAGCTCCATGCCGTCGAGTGCCGGTACCTCAGATGGGCGCGCACGATCGCCGAGATCCTCCGCGGTCAGAACGGCGATCAGGCCGCCGGCGGCATCGGGCGCGCGGATCGCCTTGATAGCGGCGTGCGCGTGAGGGCTTCGCACCAACGCGGCATGTGCGCAGTGCGGACGCTCGATGTCATCGACGTACCGCGCCTCACCGCGCAGCACCCTCGCATCCTCCCGGCGAGTGACTGCCTCGCCGATCATCCCAGGCGGT
>DASYFZ010000446.1:0-4150 GCA_036000295.1 Solirubrobacteraceae bacterium | reverse complement strand
TTCGAGATCGCGTACTGCGTCTGGCGGATCACGCCGCCCGGGTCGAATGGGAATGACCCTTCGGCCGGACGCGAGCCGACCGACTTCAGCAGCGCTGTTCCCTTCCCCGAGCCGAGGAACGCGACGTTGCCGTTGCCGGTGGGCTCCGTGTCGGAGAAGATCACTTTGCCGTGGGCATCGTTGACTGCGCTCAGCAGCGCTACGTCGTCGTTCTGGCCGAGGACACTCGGCTCAGAGAGCTGGATGTCGACGGCGATCGCTGCGGGGTGCTGAGCCGCGATGTTGGCGATCGCCTTGCCGTCGACCGCGCGGGGAAACGGGAACTGCTTATTGAGATCCTGGAAGCTCGCGTCGTCGATCCGGACGACCATCAGGTTCTTGGGCACGGCCTGCGTACCGCGAACCGTGAAGCGGGTGTTGATCGTACTTCCCTCGAGCGACTGCAAAAGGCTCGCTCCATAGCCCAGGATCCCGAACGCCGTCGCGCCGACGGCGACCAGCGCGAGCAGCAGAACGCGCAGATTTCGATTGCTCCCGATGCCCAAACGCTTCATACAGCCATCACCCTTGCGCTATAGCCCCATTCGCCCCACGCATCCCCCGCCCCTGGCAGCCAGACGCGCCAACCTGAGCGGCCCAGTTTACGCCCAATCCGACGGCCGAACAAGGCCTCGGGTTGACGGCCGGTGGGGCACAGGGCTAGGTTGCAGGGTGGTAACACGGATGCGACGAGCGCAACGGGCAACCATGTGGGCGGTTGTGGGGCTGGGCCTGGCGGCAGCCGGCTGTGGCGGCTCGAGCGCGCCCAAGCCCAAGCGAGTCGCGGACACAACGGGTGCGCCCGCGGCCAAGGCCGTCGCTCAGGCGCCGACCCCCGTGTTCGCCAAGACCGTGCGCCTGGCGCCGGTCGGTGGCACCGTCCTGATCCGGGTCCCCGGGGCGTACAACTTCATCGAGCTGAGATCGGCCGAGACGGTCCCGATCGGCACCGTGATCGACACTCGCAAGGGAACAGTCCGGCTTACGTCGGCGACAGCACCCCCGACAAAGCTTCAAACCGGCAACTTCTTCCTGGGACGTTTCCAGGTCCTCCAACAGCGCTCGCTAAAGGGCCTCACCGACCTCCTGATCCAGGACAAGCTCAAGCGCTCGGTGTGCACGGCTGCGGGGCAGCAAGCTCAAGCGGCCAAGCTCAGCGCCCGCATCCTCGGCTTGCTGAGGGGCAAGGCGAAGGGCCATTTCCGCACCAGGGGCCACTTCGCCGCCGCCACCGTGCGCGGAACCGAATGGGGGGTACGCGACCGTTGCGACGGTACCCTGACTGTGGTCACACGGGGCGTGGTCGCCGTCCGCGATTTCACGCTCCACAAGACCGTGGTCGTCAAGACCGGACAGACGTACCTCGCCAAGGCCGGCTAGCCGGATCCGCACCCGCTGACAGATGTCGGGCACGCCACTCACGATCGTGATTGCCGACGACCACGCGGTGGTTCGTCAGGGCCTGCGCCTGCTGCTCGAGGCCGAGGATGACCTCGCCGTGGTGGGGGAGAGCAGCGACGTGCAGGAGACGTGTGCCGTGCTGCGCGAGTGCACGCCTTCGGTCGTCCTGCTCGATCTCCACATGGGCCGCGAGCTCAGCCTCAGCGCGCTGTTCGAGATCCGCGGCGCCTCGCCGGACACCGCGATCGTGATCCTGACGATGGAGGACGATCCCGCGTTCCTCGCTCCGGCGTGGAACGCGGGCGCCGCCGGCTACGTGCTGAAGGAGTCCTCCCGCACCGACCTAGTACGCGCGATCCGGACCGTCGGCAAGGGCGGGCGTTACGTCGATCCCGCGATCGGAGGATTGGCGCTCTCCAACGCCGAAGACGCGGTCCTCACCGACCGCGAGCTCGAGGTGCTGCGCCTGGTCGCGCTCGGCCACACCAACAGCGAGATCGCCAGCAAGATGTACATCAGCCCGCGCACGGTCGAGACGCACCGCGCCAACCTGCAGTCCAAGCTCGGGATCACCGGGCGGCCGGAGCTCGTGCGCTACGCGCTCGAGCACGGGGTAATTCACCGGTGAGCACGACCGCGCGAGCCCGACAGCTCGAGCTCGAGGCCGCGCAGCGCCGGGTCACCGAGCGGCTGAAGCCGCTCGACTCGGCCCGATCGACATCACGCCGCGTGATTGTCGTGGTCGCCGCCGGTCTGTTGTTCGCGACGGCATTTGCGGCTCGCATAGTTGTCAACGACCCCGACGCGCTGCTGGCGAACTTCTATGTGGTTCCGATCGCGCTGCTGGCGATCGAGTTCGGCGTCACCGGCGGCGTGATCGGAGCCACCGTCGGTTTCGCGCTCGTGCCCGCGTGGAGCGTGATCAACACGATCCACATCGGAGCGCTCGGATACATCTCACGCGGGGCCGTGATGTTCGTGACCGGCGTGGTCGTCGGCCGGTTCTCTGATCGACTGCGCAGCGACATCGCGGAGCGACAGGAGGCGCAGCGCGACCTGACGTTGTACGCCGACCAGCTCGAGGGCAGCATTCGAGGGCTGGCGCGCAGCGTGGAACGGCTCGAGGCGTTCGCTGAGATCGCCCGCGCGGTGGGCGGCGAGACCGAGCTGGAGCGGGTCATGGCGCTGATCGTCGACCACGGCCGGGGCATCGTCGGCGCCCGCACGCTCGTCGTGTATCTGCCCGAGGGAAGCGAGCTGGCGGCGGTCAGTGGCAGCGCCCCGGGCAGGGAGCCGCCGCCACGGCTGCCCGTCGACGGCTCGCTCGCCGGAGAGGTGCTGACACGTGGTCTACCGCTCCGGGTCGACGCGCAGGACGACGCGCGCCGGCTCCAGCAGCTCGCGCCCGACGCCAAGGCGGCGATCCTCGTGCCGATCGTCTTTCGCGGCGAGAAGCTCGGCGTCCTCGCCGCCATCAACGGGCCGGGCGACCGGCGGTTCGAAGGCGAGGACGAGCAGCTCCTGATGTCGATCGCCGCGAGCGCCGCCACCGCCGTGGCCACAGCCCGTTCGGTGGCGGCGGCGCGCCTGCGGCTCAGCCTCGAAGCCGCCGACCAGGCTCGCGCGCGCTGGGCCCGCGAGCTGCACGACGAAACACTTCAAGGGCTGACGGGCGTTCGGATGGTGCTGTCCGCCGGGTTGGCTCGCGACGACTTCGACAACCTGCAAAGGTCGGCCGAGACCGCGGACGCGCACCTGGGCGAGGAGATGCGCAAGCTCCGGGATCTGATCGCCGAGCTGCGACCGGCCGCGCTCGACGATCTCGGCCTGGGCCCGGCGATCGACTCACTGGCCAAACGCCAGGCCGCGATCGGAGGTTTCAGGGCCGAGATCGAAGTGGAGCTCAGCAGCGAGCAGCGGCTGCACCGTGACACCGAGACCGCGATCTACAGGATTGTGCAGGAGGCCCTCAGCAACGTCGTCAAGCACGCCCAGGCGAAGTCGGTGCGCCTGCGCGTGAGCGAGACATCGGACCGGATCCAGGTCGCCGTCGAGGACGACGGCCACGGCTTCGTTCCAAACGGTTCGCCGGAGGGATTCGGGCTGACCGGCATGCGCGAGCGGGCGGTGCTCGCCGGCGGACAACTGTCCGTTAAATCGAAGGACGGCGGCCCGACTTGCGTGACCGCCGTCCTCCCACTGCCTCGTTAGCGAAGCTGCCCGTTCAGGAAGCTCCTTCTCCTTCTGTGGTCGGAGTCGTCGTCACGCTTGGCGTGGACCCCGGTCGCCCGGACAGGAGCCCCCCCGGGCCTCCCACCATCGACCACCTGAACTGCGTGACGTTCTCCTTCGGCGCGAACAGGCCGGGACGGGTGCCGCGGCGCACGAACAGCGTCGGTGCGACCGACTCGGCGGCGATCGCCGCTCGGGTCGCGCCGAGGCCCTCTCGCTTCCACCGCTCCGACAGGCCGAGCACGAGCAGGCCGGCGCCCCTTGCCGCGTCGACGATGCTGTCGCGCCCACCGGCGACCACGAGCGGCTCGGTCGAGACGCCGGTTGCCTGTTGTACGAGCAGGCCGGCATCGGCGAGCATCCGGGTGACCGACTTGGTCTCGTCCGTCTGACCGCCGGCTCCGAGCAGCTTGAGCGGCGAGCCGGTGCTCGCCGCCAGCCACGACCCGAGCTCGAGCGCGGCCCAGTCGTGCTCGGC